>JANMOL010000493.1:0-5152 GCA_031369245.1 Hyphomicrobium sp.
AAAACATTTTGCGGATGCTCGGTTTATCGGAAATTGTCGAAAAAATATTGTTTTGGTCAACACTTCAAGGGGAAATGTGGTGAAAACAGTAGATTTAGTGGCTGCTTTGAAGACAGGTAAAGTGTTGGGCGCATGCCTTGATGTTTTCGAAAACGAAAAAACAAGCACTTATACTGAGGGGGAGAAAACGCTGTATAAAAAACTGTTTGCCTTTGACAATGTCGTTGGTTTTTAAAGCCGTAACGAGGGCTGCGAAGCTGGCTCCTACGGGTAACTCCTCAGGTACAATGGGCGCTGCATAGCCGCTGGCATCGGGCTTGCCGCGCGCCGACAGCATCGAGATGAGGCCGGTGACGCCGTCGGCCAGCTGCAACTCGCTGGTCGCTCCGGCAAACGCGGTCAACCCCTCTTGCGTCAGGAGTTTTTTGCCCTCGACCACCACCAGCACGTCGTATTCGCTCGATGGAAAACGCCGGTCGATCTCTTCATAAGTGCGGAATTCAGGCGTGTTGGTGCGGAACAGTTCCGACAGACTGTCGTCGACCCGCAGGCGCAACAGACCAAAAACGGCAGCAACGGTCAGCGCGGCGATGACCAGCGCCGAGAGCAATGGCGACCTGAGCGCGACAAGCCCCAATTTATCGAGGCCAAAGGAGAATAAAAATCTCTGATGCGGCGCCTCAGGCTCCAAGTCTTTCCCCTTCCAGCCCGGCCACAAACACGAAAGAGACACCGGCGCGGCATCTCCGAGGGAATCTTACCCATATGACCGGGAACGTCGCATCCCCAAGGGGCTTGGCGCAAGGGGGCCGCTGCGCTGCGTGTTACAGCTTTGCCAGCCCGGCACCGGAACAGCACACCCAAAGCTGCCCATTGGCCGATCGCCCCGTGCATCTTGAGCAAGCCCGCAACTTGGCCTAGAGGGTGCGGGAGGGCTCAGGCATCCAGCCGCGCTTCTTCAATTGTAGTTTCAGTGCCCATGCCCGACCGCCACCTCGATACCTCCGGATTGACCTGCCCGATCCCGATCCTCAAGGCCAAGAAGGCGCTGGCCGATATGGCCGGCGGCATGACGCTCGAGATCGTCGCGACCGACCCCGCCGCGCCGAAGGATTTTGTGGCTTTCTGCAAAGCAACCGGTCATCTGCTGCTTGAAAGTGGAACAGTCGGTCAAAGCTACCGGTTCGTCATTCAGCGGGCCGGTTGACACGGTCTTGCCCGGATCCCGGTCCAGCCAAAAAACAGGCTCCAGCAGCAACGCTCTTCAAGGCTATTTGAGAATGAAGACCACTCTGTCCCGTTACCGTCATTTCAATCGTTTGACGATTATCTGCGCATTGATCGCCGCCACACTCCCCGCCTCGGCGAGACCCATGCAAGTCCCTGCGACTCGCATCGCGCTCGATGTTCCCGAGGGCTACGAGGTCGCCAAGCAATTCCCTGGCTTCATCAATGAGAACACGGGCGCCTCGATCGTCTCGGTCGAAATGCCAGCTGCGGCGTTCGCGGACTTCCAGAAGGCAGACTTTGCCGCCAAGCTTGCAACCAACGGCTTTGCCAACGTCAAGCCGGGCAAGCTGCCTTTTCCCGGCAACCACATTTACGTCACCGCTGAACAGGCAACAGCGGCCGGCGCGTTTGCCAAGTTCCTAATGATTTTCGCCGACGCAAAAACGACGGCGATGCTGACCGTCAACGTCCTCAAGGCTGACATGGCATCGGGCAAAACCAAGCAGGCCGATATTGAAAAGATGCTCGCAACAGCGCACCTCACAACCGATGCCGCAGCCGCCCTGCCGTCCACTTTTACGCTCAGCTATCTCGGGCCGTTCAAGGCCGCCGGCGCACTGGGTCCAGCACAACTCTACACACGCGACGGCAAGCTGGCGCCTGACAAGCCTGATCCGGGACGCGCGGTATTCGTTGTCGCGCCGTCCCTGGCCAAGAGCGCGATTGCCGACCTGCCCGGCACAAGTAAAGCGGCACTCATCTCGATGTTTGACCTCGATGCAGGCACAATCAAAAGCCAGGGTGCCGTCATCGTCGATGGGCTTGAAGGCTATGAAATCGAATTGGAAGCCCCTCGCAGATCGGCAGCGCCGAAGGCTCTCGCCTACCAACTCATTTTGAGGGCCAAGGACGGCGGCTACATGCGCCTCATCGGCACCGCCGACGCCCTGGACCAGGACGCCCCAACGCTGATGGCTGAATTCCGCAAAATGGCGGCGAGCTTCAAAGCTGCAGCTCCGCAATAGCCGCGCCTTGGCGCGCTGGCCAGCGCTTGACAGATGCGCTCCTCGCCACCCATAACGGCGCTCCCAAATCGGGCGGTTAGCTCAGCGGTAGAGCACACGCTTCACACGCGTGGGGTCATAGGTTCAATCCCTATACCGCCCACCATTTGTTTGTATCAAACACATGGCTCGTTGGGATTGCTGCCGTATCCCTCACCCGCACTTTTGAACCGGGATGAGGCCGCAGAGGCCGAGCTGGCGCGACGCCAGCGCTCACAGAGCGTGACAACAATCTTGTGCGTCCATCTGGTCAGCGGCCTTGTGGCCAAGCCCGACGCGTCCAAGTCTTTCGGGGCAAGATTTTTGTCGAGCGACGGCCGCTGTCGATACCGTTGCGCTTGCCGCGCGCCGGCAGGCAAAACACCTGGCTGGCGCGGTCGAGTGAGTGCATTGCGGAACAACGGCGCTAGAAACGTCGTGTAATTGAAAAAATATATTGTATTTTTCACTATTGTGAATTCTTATGGGAGCGGGAGATGCCCATGCGCTCGCAGCGACAGCCCTCGCCCGACACCACGAGACTGGCCCGCGAAGCATCGCGCGGCGAGGATCCAACGGCGTTTGTGGGCGAAGAAATCAAAGGGCTTCGCAAGGCGCGGCGGATGACGCTGGCAAGCCTCGCGCTGCAATCAGGCTTGTCGGTTGGTCATTTGAGCCAAATCGAGCGAGGCCTTTCAACGCCATCCATCAAAGCGCTGCACGGCATCAGCCGCGCGCTCGACGTGAACATCTCATGGTTCTTTTCCAACGCCGATCCCGGTCCAGTGGAAGAGCGCGAATTCATTGTTCGCCAAAACCGCCGCCGCCAAATCAGGTTCGATGGCGGCATTTCGGATTTTCTGCTGACACCGTCCTTGCAGAGCGATCTTGAACTGCTGATGAGCACGTTTGCGCCTGGTGCCACGAGCGGCGCATCGCCTTACACGCACACCGGCGAGGAAGCCGGCATCGTTATGTCCGGCAAGCTCGAGATTTGGGTCGACGGCAAGCGCTTTTTGCTCGGGCAGGGCGATAGTTTCTGTTTCAAAAGCACATTGCCGCATCGATATCTGAACCCAGGCTCGACCGACGCGGTTGTGATTTGGGCAATTACCCCGCCGAGCTACTAAGCATTCTGGAGACAACTGATGTCCGCCTCACAATGCTTCAGATCTCTCAGCGGCACACTCTTTATCGATGGGCAATTTACGCCCGGCCTGTCAACGGTCAGGCTGACGGTCATTGATCCAGCGACCGAAGACAAAATTGGTGAGATCGCAGACGCGACCCCGTCCGAAGTCGAGCAGGCGATCGGCTGCGCTGCCAGCGCCCAAAAAATTTGGAATGCGACAAACATGCTGACGCGGGCGGAAGCCCTGCATGCAGTTGCGTCCGAGATGCGGCGTCTGCGGCCCTTGCTCGCCGAGATGATGACGCGTGAAATGGGCAAGCCCTACAAGGAAGCCTTCGATGAAGTCACGTGGTGCTTCAGTGCAACGGACTACTACGCCGAGATAGCGCGTCACGAGAATGGCAAAGTTGTAGGACCGACGGTCGATGGCCAGCTGCACTTTACCTTGAAGGAGCCGCTCGGCGTCGTCTCGCTCATCATGCCGTTCAACTATCCGCTCGTCCTTTTGGTCTGGGAGGCGGCAGCAGCGCTTGCAGCGGGCAACGCTGTCATCGTCAAGCCGTCCGAGCTGACATCGCTCACGACGCTGAAATTCATGGAGGTGTTTTCACCGCTGCCCAAGGGCCTCGTGCAGTGTGTCACGGGCGGGGCCGCAGCTGGCCGCATGCTGGTTGAGAGCGACGGCGTTCACGGCGTTGCCTTCACCGGCGGCATCGAAACTGGAAAAATCATTGCAAAGGCCTGCGCTGGAACCTTCAAACGCTGCCTCATCGAAGCGTCGGGCAATGACCCTTTTATCGTCATGCCATCGGCCAACATCGGCATGGCTGCGCGCGGGGCCGCCTTTGCCGCGTTCCTAAATTGCGGACAGGTTTGCACGTCGGCCGAGCGGCTCTACGTGCATCACGAGATCCATGACGCCTTTGCCGATGCGTTGGTCTGGGAGACCCGCAAGCTCCGCATCGGTAATGGCTTGGAGCCAATCGACATCGGTCCGATGGTGACCGAAAAGGAGCGCGCCCGTTACGAAGGCATTTTAGCGCGGGCTCGCGAGCAAGGCGCCAAGGTTCGCATCGGCGGCGGCCGGCCTGCCGGGTTCAATCGCGGATGGTTTGTCGAGCCAACGGTGCTGAGCGATGTCACGCCCGATATGGACATCGTCAACGACGAGAGCTTCGGCCCTGTCGCGCCGATCTGCCGGGTGTCATCGCTCGATGAAGCCATCACACTGGCTAACCGCTCGCGCTACGGCCTTGGTGCTAACATTTTTACGAGCAGCCTCGAGGAGGCGATGCGGGCCGTCAACGAGATCGAGGCCGGTATGGTGTGGGTCAACGCGCCCTTGCTGGACAACGCCGCTGGACCCTTCGGCGGCCGCAAACTTTCAGGTACCGGACGCCAACTCGGCTCGGAAGGGCTGGACCAATTCCGGCACACGAAGTTCGCCATGATCGACTCGAAAGCTACCGCACAAGACTTCTGGTGGTTTCCTTACAGCAACGCGGAGGCCTTTCCAAAGGTCTGAGGATCATTGAATTGAATGGTGACGGCTCTACCCAAGCATGCGCGCGTGGTGATCGTTGGTGGCGGCATTATCGGTTGCTCGATTGCCTATCACTTGACGAAAGCAGGTTGGACCGACGTCGTGCTCCTGGAGCGTGCGACGCTGACATCTGGCACCAGCTGGCATGCCGCGGGCCTGGTGATGTCGCTTCGATCGACGCGCACACTGACAGAACTATGCCGG
>JANMOL010000512.1:0-4948 GCA_031369245.1 Hyphomicrobium sp.
TTGCCCGTCGAGCGATAGTTGCGCTCGAGCCGGATGACGGTCGCGCCCGGGAAATCCTTATCGAAACGCAGGATATTGTCGACCTCGGCGCCGCGCCAGCCGTAGATCGATTGATCATCGTCGCCAACGCAGCAGACGTTAGGGCAGCCTTGCGCCAGAAGCCGCAGCCATAGGTACTGCGCCACGTTGGTATCTTGATACTCATCCACCAGAATGTAGCGGAAGCGCTTGTGATAGTCGGCCAGCACATCGGGGTGCTCGCGGAAGAGCCGCAAACATTCAAGCAGCAGATCGCCAAAATCGCAGGCGTTGAGTTCCTTGAGGCGGCTCTGATAGCCGGCATACAGGTCGCGGCCTTTCCCGGCGGCAAACGCTAGGGCGTCTCCGGGCGGGACTTTATCGGGCGTGAGGCCGCGATTTTTCCAAGCATCAATAAGCCCGGCCAGCTGGCGCGCGGGCCAGCGCTCTTTGTCGATACCGGCCGCTTCAATGACCTGCCTCATTAGGCGCAGCTGATCGTCGGCATCAAGGATGGTGAAGCCGGATTTCAGCCCGACCAGTTCGGAATGCCGCCGCAAAATTTTCACGCCGATGGCGTGGAACGTGCCGAGCCAGGCCATGCCTTCGACGGTGCTGCCGATTTGCGTGCCGATGCGCTCGCGCATTTCGCGCGCTGCCTTGTTGGTGAAGGTGACCGCCAGGATTTGCGACGGGTACGCCTGGCCCGACGCCAGAATGTGCGCAATGCGCGTCGTCAACACCCGGGTTTTGCCGGTTCCGGCCCCGGCCAGCACCAGCAGCGGACCCTCTGTCGTCTCGACCGCCGCGCGCTGCTCGGGGTTGAGCCCGTCGAGATAGGCCGGTGCCGGCTGCGGCGCGCCGATCGCGCGCGCTGAAATAGACCGTTGGGCGGGTGCAGCCGCATCAACAGGAACTGGCACCGTCACCGAAGCGTGCGGCGCAACCGGCAGATCGAAGGGCGGGTCTTCCGCTGCCTCATCGGGCATCGGGACCGGGCCGGATTTGCGACTCTGAGTCATCGAACTGAGGTAGCCTACTGAAACTGGTCCCACAACCGGCCGAATTGCCCTGTACGTCCCCTCATATGGGATTTCGAGACGTCATCCACAAACTGAGCAACGGCCTGGAAATACGCCAATTTTCCGGTTCTGACTTGGCTGGTGCCGTGCGATAATCATCACGCCGCTGCGCTCGAATGGGTGGCGCAGATTTTTAGCCCATCCGGAGCCCAGCTGGCTCCGGCCGGATGAGACAGTTGATGAACAACGCGTTGATGGTCCTTGGCAGTTTTTTTGCCCTCGTTTTGGCGGCGCTTTTTGCCGTGCCGGCGTTCATCGATTGGAACGGCTATCGCGGCGTGTTCGAGGAAGAGGCGTCGCAGGTCCTGGGCCGCGATGTCCGGGTCGGCGGCGCCGTCAACCTGCGCTTGCTGCCAACCCCCTACGTCCGGTTCGAGAAAGTCCGCTTGGCCGATGTCACCGGCCAAACCGGCGAACCGTTCGTGCGGGCTGAAAGCTTCACGATGTGGCTGTCCGGTCCAGCCCTCCTGCGTGGCGTGCTCGAGGCCAACGAGATCGAACTCAAACGCCCGGTGCTGTCACTCGTTCTGGACGGCGATGGCGGCGGCAACTGGTCGAGCCTGGAACTGAAGCCCGGCGCGCTGCCCTTTGTGCCCCAAAACGTCACGTTGCGGTCGGTCAAACTGATCGACGGCGTTTTGGCAATTTACAATCGCGAGGTCCAGCCGATAGCGCGCGCCGAGGCGGTCAATGGCGAGCTCTCGGCCGATGCGCTGCGCGGCCCCTATAAATTCAAGGGCACCGCTCAGTGGGGCGGCGCGGTGCGCGATATCAAATTTGCCAGCACCGAGCCCGGCGCCGACGGCTCGTTTCGCATTAAATCTGTAACCCGGATTATCGATTCCCCGACCTCGTACGCGCTCGACGCCAAGGTCGAAGACTTTTCTGGCAAGCCAAAGCTGACCGGCGAATTGACGGCCAAGTTTGCGGTGCCGGGCAGCGAAGCGGCCGCGCCAGTAAAGGCCGCGGACACCCCGGTCATGGACTTCAAATCTCGAGTCGAGGCCAGCGCCACCGGTGCTTCCTTCGAAGACATTGCGCTGACGCTGGAGAACGCCGCCGAGCCGCAGCTGATCACCGGCCGTGCGACGGCGGCCTGGGCTGGCGAGCCGCGCCTTGATATCGCACTCGCCGCGAAGTGGCTCGACCTCGATCGTTTGTCAGGCGCCGGGCCAGACGGGGCGACGTTCCCCAAGATCAAGCAATTCGGCTTGGGCGTGCTGTTGTCACTTGCGGGCGAAGGAGCCGCGAGCGCGAAAATCGAACTCGATCAGGTCAAGCTCGGTGGCGAGACGGCCGGCGGCTTGCGGGTCGATGCCGAGCGCCAAGGCGGCGTCCTGCATCTCAAAGGTTTGCGCGCGTCATTGCCTGGCGGCGCGCGGCTCGACGTCTCCGGCGACGTCAAGGACGATGCCGGTAAAGTGTCATTTGCGGGCACCGGCTTCGTGCATGGCAGCAACCTCGCGCGCTTGCTGGCTTGGGCTGCAAAATCGGGTGCGGCCATCGACGTCAAGGCAGACGGGCCGTTTTCAGCGGAGGGACGCTTGCTGGTCAGCGACACCCGCGTCGAGTTGACCGAAGCCACCGCTGAGCTCGGCGGCCGGCCGTTTTCGGGCGAAGTCAAAGTTTCCAGCGAGGGCGGCCATCGCGTTGCCGTCACGTTACAGGGCGCCCGGCTCGATAGCAGCGAGCTGTTTCCAGGAACCGCCAACGAACTCGCAGCCGACATTCGCCGCATCTTCGGATTTGCAGCAGCTGAGACCGCCAATGGTGAAAACCCGGCCAGCGTGGGAGACCATCCCAAGGGCTCAGACATCGACTTGCGATTGCTGGCCGGCGAGCTGAAGCACGGCAGCGCAACCTATCGCGACGTCGATGCCAAAATTGGTTTAGAGGGCGGCGAAATCCGGGTTCCGTTTGCAAGGTTCACAACCGCAGGCGGTCTCGGCGTGGCGCTCGAGGCGCAAATCAAGGATGCCGCGGGCGATCCCAAGGGCACGCTGTCCTACGAACTCAACGGCCGCACGGCCGAGGCTCTGAAAGACATCGGTGCGGTGCTCGGTCTGAGCGGGATCGTGAGCCCAGAACGGCTGGCGGCGCTGAATTCGGCCAAAGTCGCAGGGCTCGTGCGTTTGGGCGAGCGCGGTAAAGGCATGGCTGACGCCAGCATCGACGGCACGATCGGCACGGCACGCATCACCGGCCAGACGGAATTCGACGGTGGCCTTGGAGCCTGGCGCACAGCTCCGAGCCGGTTCAACGTCACACTGAAAGCCGACGAGCTTGGCGGCGTGCTGTCAGCGCTTGGCCAGACTTTACCGCCGTCATCCGCGCGTGCAGCACAACCCGCTGAATTGATTTTTGCGTCGACCGGCACGCTGGCTGCAACGGCTGCGACGTTTGTCGATATCAAGAGCAAAGATCTGGATGTGGTATTCAATGGCAGCGCGACATGGCCAGATGTCAAACCGGCAACCTATGCCGGAGTGGTCAAGTTAAAAACCCGTGACGTGCGCCAAGCCCTCGCGCTGGCCAATCTGCCGGTTGCCGCAGCCGCCGCTGGCATTGCCGCCGAAGGCGCGCTCGACGTGCAATATACCGGCGCCGGCTACAGCCTTACAACGCGCCAGCTTGCGCTCGGGCCGTCGATGCTCAAAGGGACCGCGGCAATCGCGCGCGACGCGCAAGGCGCGGCGAACATCAAAGCCGATCTCACCGCCGATCGCATTACGTTGGCGGGTCTGCTCGGCCCCATCATGGACGGGCAAAACGGTGCCGATGCAGCAGGCGGCGATCTTCAACGCGCCCCGGTCGCATGGCCGCAAGGCAATTTTGATTTCGACGCCCTCAAATCCGTGCGTGGCGACCTGCACATAGCCTTCGGTGTGCTGCACGTAGCCGACGGCCTCGCCGCGCACGACGGCGCGATGGCGATCACCTTGCAGCCCGGCAAGGTCAGCCTGTCGAGCATCACCGGCAAGGCTGCCAATGGCACGTTCAAGGCGTCCGGCGAACTCGAGAAGGTGGCGGGCGGTGCGGCCATCTCAGCAGCCGTGCGGCTTGACGGCACCGAACTCGCATCCATCAGCAATTCAGCACGCGGCCGTGCCACGCTCGATCTCTCCCTCTCCGGCCGGGCGCCCGCCTTTGCCTCGCTCATGTCCGTTGCTGCCGGCAAGGGATCGATCACGCTCGAGGGTGCACGCGTGCCAGGCCTGTCGTCAGCCGCCGTTGCGCAAATTGCCGACGCCGTCATGCAGAACAAAATTCCAAACGAACCCGATGCCATTGTGGCAGCCCTCGGATCAGCGCTCAATTCGACGAACACCGACGCCGGCACGCGCACCATTGGGCTTGTCATAGCCGACGGCAGCATCAAGGCCGATCCGTTTGTGATCGAGACCGCCGAGGGCCGTGTCAGCGTTACAACCACCGTCGATGCCGCGTCGCTGGCGGTCGATAGCGCCTGGCGCGCGTCAGCCATGTTGCCGCCAGCGCCTGTGCCGGTTGGAAGCCTGCCACCGGCCGTGCCAGCTGCGGCCAAGCCGCCGCTGCCGGCGGTATCCGTCGTCTACGCTGGCCGCCTGTCCGATCTCAAGGCGCTGTCGTCGTCGATCGAGGTTGCCGAGCTGCAACGCGAACTCACGGTCCGGCAGTTGGAGCGCAATCTCGAGGAACTCGAGCGCCTGCGCCGTCAGGATGCCGAGCGCGTCAAGCAGCGCGAAGCCGAGCGCCGCCGCGCGCTCGATGCCGCCGCTGCCGCGCGGCTACCGCAACCGGCAGCCCAGCTGCCAGCCGCAGCGGCGCCACTGCCGCCGGTCTTGCCGTCATCCAACGGCGTGCCGCCA
>JANMOL010000530.1:0-6400 GCA_031369245.1 Hyphomicrobium sp.
GGCACCTGACCCAGCCACCCACTGCCAGCTGGCCGCGTTATTGGCGAGATCGGCATCGACCAGCGTATCCCAGAACCAGGCTTCGCCCTGCTGCCACGGGATCAGTAGATGCTTGATCAGGAACGACGCCACAATCATCCGCACGCGATTGTGCATGTACCCGGTCGACCACAGTTCGCGCATACCGGCATCGACGATCGGATACCCGGTTTGGCCGCGCTGCCAGGCTTTGAGTTGCTTGGCGTCCTCTCGCCAAGGGAACGCTGCAAAATCCTTGCGGAACGGCGCGTCCGGCAAATCCGGCCAGTAGAACAGCAGCGTCGTTGCAAATTCGCGCCACACGATTTCCTTGAGAAACGTCTCAAGACCGGTATCGGTGCCGGGCTGTTCGGCGGCCGCTTTCACAGCGCCATGCCAGCACGCAGCTGGCGTCATCTCACCGAAATGCAGATGCGGCGACAGCCGCGAGGTGCCGGGACGATCCGGGCGATTGCGGTCGGCGGCGTAGGTTTTCAGTCCATCCTTCAAAAACACCGCCAGGCGTTTCTTGCCGCCCGCTTCTCCAGGTGTCCATTCGTCAGCGATCCCACCGGACCAGTCCGGCTTGGTGGGATGCAAGCCCCAATCCTTGAGGCGATCGCTGGCGGGCTGTTTTTTCGGCGGCGATATCTTCGCCGGTGCGGCCAGCAGTTTGGGCGGCGAAAATTCATGCGACAGAGCGCGCCAGAACGGCGTGTAGACCTTATAGACTTCGCCCAGCTTGGTGCGCACGTCCTCGGGCTCGCGCAGCAGCTGCCCGCCAAAGCGCTTGACGCTGACGCCGCAGCGATCGAGCGCCTGTTTGATGTCGTGTTCCTGGGCAGCGGCCCAAGGCTCATAGCTGCGGGTGAAATAAAGCGCGGACGCTTTGCTTTCCGTTGTGACCGCTGCAACGATTTCGGCGGCCACGCCGCGTCGCAGGATCAAGCGGGCGCCGCGACTGTCAAGATCGCCTGCAAGGGCTGCCAAGCTGTGTGCGAGCCACCAGCGCGAGGCGGCTCCCCTGGACCACAGACCGGGGCTTTCGTCATCAAGAATATACAGACAGATGACGGGAGCACCGGTTTCGACGGCGGCGGTCAAAGCCCGATGGTTTGCTAGCCGCAAATCGTTGCGGAACCAGAGGATGACGGGACGGTCGGACATCAAGGGCTCGGAAAATACTGCGGCAGCGTGGGCTTGGCCAGGGTGGGGTAGGCCGAAGCCTTCCGGTTTCCGCTCACGCTACCGCATTGTCAAACCGAACGCTGTGTCTTGTCCGCTGGATCACACGCCGATTGCGATGCACCACGCCGAGCGCGCCGCACAGCCCCTAGTTGTTGAAAAGCAGATCAAAAAGCGTCTTCGGCTTTTGCTGCTGAGCCGTGCGCCGCTGCGGCCTGGGCGCGGAGTTGCCGGTCGACGGCATCCCGAACGGCTGGTTCCACGGCGCCCATCCGGCTGCTTTTTGCCCCGACCCCGGCGGACGCTTGGAACCCGCACCGGCAATAGCTGCGGCACCGGCCGCTGCAGCAGCCGGAAGCGCGCCGGCCCTGAGCGGAAACTCGTCGGTCACGCCGTCGATGCTGGCGATCTGCACGCGCTCGGCTTCCCATGTCCAGCCAGCGATGCGCGCGCCTTGGCGGTGCGGCTGGATCGCAATCACCTTGCCAGCCTCTAGGTCGATGATGGCTGCCAGTTCGGTATCCTCTGGACCACTTTTGCTTGCCAGCTGTCCGCCCGAAAACCGCAGCACGCCGTAGCCTTTGTGTGGCGGCGGTTTGAGGTCCCATGACAGCAGCTGCGGCGTGCCTTCGCCCATCATTTCGAGCGGCACGCGCAGGTCGGGAATATCCGCCTTGGCGGCAAAATAGGCGCGACCGCGCATCAGCACGCGCCAGTCGTTGATCCCGAGCCCCGCGACCTCGCGTTCGTCCCCCGTATCAGCACCCGCTCCAAGGCGTTTGAGCGCATCGCTGGCCAGCCGCCATCCCGGCTTCAATTCAAGCGCCTTGCGCAAATCTTGCACCGCGACATCACTTTGGCCGCGCGCTTCTGCGATTTCCCCGCGCGCCCACACGCTCTCGGCATTGTTCGGATCGAGCTTCAGCGCCGTCTCAACGTCTTTCTGACCGATGTCGGGTTGTGCGTTCTGCTTATAGACAAAGGCGCGATAGGCAAATGCCGTCGCCGACCGGGGATCAAGTTCGATGGCCCGATTTAAATCGGCGTAGGCGTCATCGAACGCATCGGCGAGTCCGTTGGCCAGGCCGCGCGCCTGGAACGCGGCCGCCGACTTGCCATCAAGTTCGATAGCGCGCGAAAAATCCTTGATGGCGGAGGCCGTATTATTGACCGCCAGGTAGGAATAGCCCCGAACAATATAGACTTCGGCATTGTTGACGTCGAACGCGATGGCGCGCGACAGATCCTCGATTGCTTCTTCGTTTTGAGCAACCGCAATGCGCGCTTCCGCGCGATTGCGATAGGCCGAGGCAAACCGTGCGTCGGCGCTGACCGCGCGCGAAAAGTCCCGGATGGCGGCGTGCGGCTTACCGGTCGCAAGATGGGCCAAGCCGCGGCCTGAGAGCGGCGGTGCGCTGGCCGGCATGAGCTCGATGGCTTTGCTGAAATCGCGCACCGCCTCTGCCTGCTGGCCGAGCCTCATGCGGGCATTGGCCCGGTTCGAGTAGGCCGCGGCATATCCAGGCGCAAGCAAGACCGCACGGTCGAAATCTTTGATCGCTTCGTTGGGCTGGCCCAATGCCACCAGCAGGTTGCCGCGATTGTTGTAGGCTGGCGGATATTCGGCAAACAACTGCACCGCGCGATTGTAATCCTCGAGCGCGAGCTTTGATTGTCCAAGGCGCGCATAAGCGACGGCGCGATCATTCAAGAGGGTTGCGCGCCGGTCGTTGGCCAAGCCGGTATCCTTGAGAGCGTCGGTGTAATCGACGATTGCTTGCCCGGCATTGCCGCGCACCAGCTGGGCAGCGCCGTCTTCTGACTTAGATGAAACGCTGGGCACTGCGGCGTCGCCCGCGCGCGCCGCCGCGCAATTCGCGGCAATGCTTGCGGCACTGGCCAAAACAATTGTCAGGCTTCGCAAATCGCGCATCATGGTCCCGGCACTTCAGTGACAGCGCATCGCCTCGAAAAAGACGATTCGCCCGCGTCCATTTCTAGCCTGCGATTGTGGCCGATGGCAGGACAATTCGCGCGCCCGTCACGGGCCCGGATCGCCCTTGCACGGAGTTGACGTATAGGTCAATATGCACAGATCCAGCACCGGCGCGATGGGATGAGGCATGAACCTTTGGCTGCGCCTTTTGTGGCTGCTTGTGACAGCCCGCTGGCGCGCACCGCTGGCGATGCCGGACGGCGTCTCCGTGCTCAATTTTCGCGTCTGGCCGCATGATCTCGATCTGTCAGCCCATTTGAACAACGGCCGCTACCTGACGCTGATGGATCAAGGGCGTCTCGACGTCATGCTGCGCTCTGGCCTGTGGCGCGAACTCCTGCGCAAAAAGTGGACGCCAATCGCCAGCGCGGTCACCATCCGCTTTCGGCGCGAATTGCGGCCGTTCCAGACATTCCGCTTGGAGACCCGGCTGCTGTGCTGGGATGCAACGCTCGTTGTCATGGAGCAGACCTTTGTGATCGACGGTGGCCAGCGTGGCGGACAGATCGCGGCCCGCGCGCTGTTCAAAGGCGGGTTGTATGACCGCAAGACCAAGGCTTTCATTCCCATCGCGCAGCTCATGGCGTTGATCGGCGTCTCGGCGGTCAGCCCTCCGCCGAGCGCCGAGGTCGAAGCGTTCCTGAAGGCTGAAGAGGAGTTGAAGCAGGCCGTGCGGGGGTAGCGCTTCTCAACTGTGTGGTCCGCGGACGATCCAACCCGGTGCCCCGGCCGCATGATGCAGATTGCCGAGAATTTCTGGCAGCACGTCCGGCAAATCCTCCGCAATCAATCCCGGTCCAAAAACATCGGCCGCTTCCCCGTGCAGCCAGACGCTCGCGCAGGCGGCGTCGAACGCGGGCATCTTTTGGGCCAGCAATCCGGTGATAAAGCCAGCCAGCACATCGCCCGATCCTGCCGTCGCAAGCCACGGTGGCGCATTGGCATTGATCGCGGCGCGGCCGTCAGGCGATGCGATGACCGTATCGGGCCCTTTGAGCACGACGACAGCGCCGCTGAGCTGAGCGGCAGCACGCGCACGATCGAGCTTGGAGCCCGGCATAGATCCAAACAGCCGCTGGAACTCGCCCTCGTGCGGGGTCAAGACAACTGCGCGATCGGGGATTGCGCCGATTGCTGAAAATAGTGTCACAGGCAGATCTCGCCCGGCTTTTTCGCCCCGAAGAAAGCCGAATTGCCCGCGCGTTTCATCAGCGCCGGTCTCTCCATCTGCAAACGAACTCAGCCCATCGGCATCGAGCACCGCGGCCGCGCGCGTCTTGAGCACCGCGAGCACGTCAGCGGCGGTTTCCTCGCCGATCGTTGCACCCGGGCCGATCAGCACGGCATTCAGCCGTTCGTCGGCAAGCAGTTCGGCAAGCGCCTTGCTGCCTGAAACCTGACGGACCATGACCGCTGTTGAATGCGTGGCATTGATCGCCGTCGCCGCTGCATTGCCAATCAGCGTCACCAGCCCTGCCCCGATCCGCAACGCGCCGCGTGCCGCTAATCGCGCCGCACCCGTTTGCTGCGCGGGACCAGAAACAACGACGGCGTGGCCGCGTTGATATTTGTGGCCATCGGAACGCGGCCAAGGAAAATGCGGGAGCCAGAACGCCAGTGTGTTCTCAAAGGTTATTGGCGCGATGGCGTCGAGGACGCGGTCTGGAATGCCAATATCGGCAACCGCCACCTCACCGCATAAGGCACGGCCCGGCATCAGCAGGTGCCCGGGCTTCTTTCGGAAAAACGTGATCGTGCGCGTTGCCTTGACGGCGCAGCCGTTCACTTGTCCTGTTATGCCGCCAAGACCGCTCGGCACATCGACGGCAAGAACCGGCAGGCCGCTGACGTTGAGCTCGGCGATGGCATCGGCGGCGATGCCCGTGAGCGGCCGCGACAGACCGCCACCGAACAGCGCATCAATCACCAGCGCCGCGCCGTTAATCGACGCTGGCGAAAGCGGAGCGACAGCGCCGGGCCACCTCCGCGCCATCTCGGCCGCGTCACCCTTCAGCTGATCGATGGTCACAAGGCAGTCGACCCGCACGTCGAACCCGCGCTCGCGCAGCAAGCGTGCGGCGACGAAGCCATCGCCGCCGTTGTTGCCGGGTCCGCACAGCACGGCAATAGCGGCACCCGCTGGCGCCATTTTCCCGGCTTCGTCGGTCACGGCGCGTCCGGCGTTTTCCATTAGCGTCAGCGACGGCACACCACCCGCAATCGCGCGCCGGTCTGCTTCGGCCATGTCGTCCGTGGTCAGCAGCTCGTGCATCTCACCTCTATCCCCCTGGGTATGGCGTCGCCAGCGTCTTACCAGCCCCGGCTTCTCGAACACTGGCCCGTGGAACACCGGGCCCTTGCAACACTGAGCCCCAACGAGCACGTCCGCCTATTTTTTTGTCACGCCGCACGGAATTTGGGCTATGACACGGCCGAGACGCTGGTCCAGCGCCTGCTCGCTTTTCCTAACACTCTGGAAAGCTTGCCTTTTGGTCTTACTCACCGAGATGGCACGCTGCCTGCTAGCTGACGGGCTCATGGACCGGCTCGGCATCCGTTCACCCAGTCCGCCATGACCTAAGGGGCAAGCATGAAAAAGATAGAAGCGATCATTAAGCCCTTCAAACTCGACGAGGTAAAGGAAGCGTTGCAGGAAATCGGCCTGCAAGGCATCACGGTGATCGAGGCCAAAGGGTTTGGCCGCCAGAAGGGTCACACCGAGCTCTACCGGTGAGCCGAATATGTCGTTGATTTCCTCCCGAAGGTGAAAATCGAGGTGGTTCTGGCCGACGACATGCTGGACAAGGCCGTCGAGGCCATTCAAAAGGCCGCCAAGACGGGCCGGATTGGAGATGGCAAAATCTTCATTTCGATGGTTGAAGACGCAATCCGCATTCGCACGGGTGAAACCGGGCACGACGCAATCTAAAGCCACGCAGCGCAGCGCTCGGGCGTTCATCGCCCACGCCGCCGCGCCTGCGTTCCAACGACAGCAATACCGACCGCCAGCAATACCGACCGCCAAGACAGGGGAGTTTCGATGAAGAGCGCGAGTGATGTCCTGAAGTTCATCAAGGACAAGGAAGCCAAGTTCGTGGACCTGCGGTTCACCGATACCAAGGGTAAAATGCAGCACGTCACCGCCGACGTTTCGTGCGTTGACGAGGAAATGTTCAAAGACGGCTACGCCTTCGACGGCTC
>JANMOL010000541.1:0-1936 GCA_031369245.1 Hyphomicrobium sp.
GTCGAACCAGTATTCGGACGCAAACACATTGGCGAACCGCGGGTAGATCGAAGTGCCCTCGATGATCTCAGTCAGCCCCGACGACACGAGATAGTGCTTGATCGCGATGCCGGGACTTTCGGCCCGCAGCCGCACATACGACTCGATCTCGTCGAACCAGGTTTCAACCCCGGCGGAGAGTTCGACATCGCGGCCCTGCGCTACGAGATCGGCACGATCAATGCGCAGACCCTTCTCCTTGGCCATCTTGTACATCAGGTGCATGTAGGTGATCAGCGGATCGGCCTGCTGCTCGCGCGCCACCCGCGTGCACTCGGCCCAGAAGTCAGCAGCCGTAATGCCGAGCTTCGGCAGGAAGGCATATTCCTGCATAGGCTTGGGCGACAGCGTGCCGTCGAAATCGTAAACCAGCGCGATGGTTTTCTTGGAAAAGGTTTTTTTGTTGGGCGCGTCCGGCGGCCCGCCGGAGAGCCGGCCGGAAGCGCCGGATGAGACATGCTGCTTGTCTTTGCCGCTGCGTTTGCTGCGTCCCTCGGCCATGACCCTTGGCACTCCCTGCCGCTGCTCAACTTGTAGCAGCGACTAAAGTGCGATTCGGGCGGCGGAATGAAGGAGCTTGGATCCCCTGTCCCCGCACAGAACGGGGACAGGGGACTTGATCAATGCTTGCAGCCGGGTCCGTGGACGTGGCCCGGTTCGCTGTGCCCGGCTGCATGCGAACCAGCGTGCGCCTCGTCATGCGCGTGATCGTGCTCCTGATCACCCCCATGATCGTGCGCGTGATCGTGCCCATGATCATGCGCGTGATCATGCCCGCAGCCGCAGCCGTCGCCATGCTCATGCTCGCGCGGATCGACCAGCGCCAGCCGCAGCTTGGCTTCGATCGCCATCGCCATCTCCTTCGGCGAGGTCTTGTCTTCCATCAGCATGCCCATGACTTCGGCGCCCACGCGCAAATCGTCAACCGCGCCGAGATAGTGGCGGCGCAGGCGGCCAAGACGGTCGAAGATCAGCATGGCGGGCGTGCCCTGCAGCTCATACGCCGTCATTGTGACGGGCATCGCCTCGCCATTCGGCTTGTCGTAGGCAACCGGAATGTCGATGCCGCTGTCGGCCAGAAATTTTTGCACCAGCTCGGGCGTTTGCTCGTCGAACTTTTCAAAGGCCATGTGCAGGCCGAGAACCGCGACCTCTTTGTCTGAAAATGCGCGGCGCAGGCGGGTGGCTTGCGGCAAGCCGTACTTGACGGAGCCCGGACAGGCGATCTGACAGACCGCGATCACCACCACCTTGCCGCGCAGCGATTTGAGGGTGATCTTTTTTTCAGAGTTGAGCCAGCGCAAGGCAGTGATCTCGGGCGGATTTTCGGGATTGAACATAGCTGGCGTCCTTTTGGGTTCTCTGGTGTTTATAGCACGCTGCAGCCGCCCGTCATCGCGGGCCTCAGTCGCAGGCGGATCCGGCGGGCCGGGCCAGCGTCTGGGCCAGCGTCTGGGCATTGCATGAGGCCGCCGGCTGCTTGAAACAGTGGTCGCCGCCGGGCCGCCCCATGATCAGGAATGTCAGCCGGCAGCCGCGCATGGCGTTGGCGGCGTCGATGCAGCCGAACGGCGGGCCAAACGTGCGGCCAGCCGCCGACAGCGCGCTGGCGGTGCGATCGAGCCAGCGGCTTTCGACGATCTGCACGTCAGGAGCAGCCTTGACGAGGGCCTCAGGCGTCAGGCCCGCCCCACGCCCGCCCAGCAGGAACGCGGCCGACGGCTCGCGGAACCCGACCAGCCCGACGCTGGCGTTTGGATCGCATGAGGTCTCAACGAAGCGCTGGATTTGCCGGGCAGGCCAGATCGCATCGATGCCGGGCAGCACCGCACCGAGCAGCGTGACGGCAAACAAAGCCAGGGCCGCGACACCCGACAGCGCCCAGTTCTGCAACTGC
>JANMOL010000552.1:0-1950 GCA_031369245.1 Hyphomicrobium sp.
CTGCCCGTTGGTCACCGGGTCCATGCCCTTGATGCCTTGCGCCACGTCGCCGTCAGCAATGCCTTTGACTTCGAGCGGATGCAGGCCGCAGAACTCGGCGATCTGGTCGAATGCCAGCGCGGTGTTCTCGACCAGCCATACGGCGGTCGCTTTGGGCATCAGGGGTCTGCGGTCGCTCATAGCGGTTCTTCTCCGTCCCTCCGCGGCGGTTCACCGTGAAGGCCTGTGTTTGAAGGAATTGGGGGTATGGCGGTGTATACCGCGCACAGGGGCCTTGAAGCACCGGGACTTCACGGTCTGGCGGGCTCGCGGCTGGCCTTTGCATGTCTATCGCTCGCCAATCCGGGGCCCATACTTGGCCACAACGCCGCAGTGTGTCTGTGGGTTGAGCCGGTTGCGGCTGCACGGCCACATGGTTAGTGTTGCCACAGCGGCATGATCGGGATCTGAGCCGGTGAGGTCACCAACGCAGTGGCCGAAGTTGAGAGGACTGACGGAATGCTGGCGACCGGCGGCCGCACCAAATACTTTGAAGATCTCGAAGTCGGCCAAGAGGCCTCGATGTCCCGCGTGGTGACCGAGGCGGACATTGTCGCGTACGCAGCCCTCTCGGGCGACTACAATCCACTGCACCTGGATCGCGAGTACGCGGCCAAAACCATCTTCAAGGAACGCATCGCCCACGGCATCCTGTCGGCTGGATACATCTCGGCGCTGTTTGGCATGAAGCTGCCCGGGCCCGGCGCGATCTACATTTCCCAGACCTTGAACTTCAAGGGTCCTGTCAAAATCGACGACCGGGTCGAGACCATTGTGCGGCTGATCGAGTTGATGGCGGAAAAGCGCCGTGCCAAGTTCGAGTGCTCGTGCACGGTTGCTGGCAAACCGGTGTTGACTGGCGAAGCCGTGCTGATGGTCCCTGGCCGTCCGGCCTAAAACTTGGCCTGGAGCTTGGCCTGAAGTCGGCCTCAAACGTTTCCGCGATCGCATCATAAAGGCGCACCAGCTCTCCCATGCAAGTCGTTCACGGCCACTCGCATGTTCCGATCACGGCGCGTGCCGCCGTCGTGGCGATCGGCAATTTCGACGGCGTGCATCGCGGTCACCGGGCGTTGCTGGGGGCGGCCGTCACGAAGGGCCGCGAGCTCGGCCGGGCGCCGGGCGCGATGGTGTTTGAGCCCCATCCGCGCGAATTTTTTCAGCCAAACGAGCAGCATTTCCGTTTGACGCCGCTAACGCGCAAGCTCGTGCTGTTTGAAAAGCTCGGGCTCAAAGTCGCGTTCGTCGAGCACTTCGATCAGCATCTCGCCCTGCTGAAAGCCGACGAATTCATCGAGCGCGTGCTGGTCGCGGGGCTCGGCGTCGCGCACGTTATAATCGGCTATGATTTTTACTTCGGTCACAAGCGCGGCGGCAATCCCGAGCTGATGGTGCAAGCGGGCGAGCAGCTCGGCTTTGGCGTGAGTGTGATGCCGCCGGTGGCTGAACAGGGCGAAGTCTTTTCATCGTCCGGCGTTCGGCTGCACTTAGCGCAGGGCGATGTGCGCGGCGCCCAGCACATGCTGGGCGAAGCTTGGCGCGTTGCCGGCAAAGTCGTCGGCGGGGCCAAGCGCGGGACAGGCATGGGCTATCCAACCGCCAACGTGCCGATGCCGAAGGGCACGGCGCTCGGTCATGGGATTTACGCGGTGCGCGCCCATGTCGATGGGCAAACGCATGATGCGGCGGCTTATCTCGGCACGCGCCCGACGTTCGACGACGGGATGCCGGTGCTCGAAGTGTTTCTGTTGGATTTCGACGGCGATCTCTACGGCCACACGATGGACGTCGAGTTCGTCGATTTCATTCGCGGCGACCGCAAGTTTTCCTCGGCCGAGGAATTGGTTGCGCAAATGCACGAGGATGTGGCCAAGGCGCGGGCGGTGCTGGCGGCTGGGTGATTTCCAAGAG
>JANMOL010000557.1:0-5930 GCA_031369245.1 Hyphomicrobium sp.
GCTGGTGAATGCTTGACCCTGACCATGGAGAACGAGCCCGGTGCGCAATTCCGCCGGTGCCCGGCTGCCCTTGATACCTTCAACCAAAACACGGATGGCCGATGATCCAGCGCGTGGGAAAATAGGGAAGATTCGCAGCCCCCCGAAACGGCTGGCGAATGCCGCCAGAATTTGTGGAAGTGCATCGGCTTTATGGATCATCGTGGCACGGCCGCCTGGTGCCGCCGTGCGGGCCATGAAGCGCGCCCATTGGTCGAGCGCACCGGCCGGCATGGCATGCGACTGCGCCTTGAGAGCATCTTCTGCCACTGTGCCTGCCGCGCAATCGTGATACGGCGGGTTTGCGAGGACATGCGTGAAGGTTTCAGCCGGCAGAAGCGTGGCGGCTGCCTCACCGAGCGGTTGCATGATGTCCGCCTCAACAAGCGTCATCCGGGTGGCAAAGCCATTGTGCTGAATGTTATCGCGCGCGATGGCCGCAAGAGTGACCTCGCGCTCGACGAGGACGACATCGACAGCCGGCAATCGGGCTGCGACACAAAGGCCAACTGTTCCCGCCCCGGCCCCGACATCGAGGATACGACCCCGGCCATCAGCGCCGGCTCGCGCTACCGCTGCCAGCAAGACGGCGTCGATCCCAGCCCGGTAGCCCGATAGCGGCTGGCGCACCGTGATTTTGTCACCAAGGAACACATCAGCGCTCGTGGCAAGCATCATGGGCAGCACGACATCAGCCATCAGGGCCTGCCGTGATCCATTGCGTCAGGCCAGCGTCCTGCAGAACCCTTGCGGCCCGGTGCCAGGCGTCCGCTGAGACCAGCAGACGGCGCGGAAAAGCGCCAATGGAGCCTTCCATCAGGCTGATATGGGTATCGAAAACCACAGCCTTGATGCCTTGGTCGGACAAGAGCACTTCAACGTAATTGAGCAAAACCGCATCGTTGGAGCAGAGCAATATGCGCATGGCAGCTACTTGCGATCGTGACGGGGCCGTAAAAAGCCAGGACCGTGACGCGGCACGCCGCGCACGCTATAAGCCATGTCACACTAGCACGGCTAAATCGCCAATTGGGAGCTGAACTTGGGCCGGGTCATTCCGATCGAAAATGCACGAGATGCCGCGCAAGGCTTGAAGCCGCTGTTTGATCTCGTCGCCGACGACATGGAAGCCATCAACCGCATCATCCTCGACAAGGCGGTTTCCGATGTCGACATGATCCCTGAGCTTGCGCATCATTTGATCGATAGTGGCGGTAAACGGTTGCGCCCGATGCTGGCGATCGCTGCGGCTAAACTTTGCAAGTATCCCGGCAACGGCCACATCCGTACCGCCGCCGCCGTCGAGTTCATGCACACCGCGACCCTGCTGCACGACGATGTGGTCGACGAAAGCGGCACGCGGCGCGGCAAAAAAACGGCGCGCATGATTTGGGGCAATCAAGCCAGCGTGCTGGTCGGTGATTTTCTGCTCGGGCAGGCTTTCAAGATGTTCGTCGATGTCGGCTCGATGACGGTGCTGCGCATCATGTCGAACGCCGCCGCGACCATTGCCGAAGGCGAGGTCATGCAGCTGGCCGCCGCCAAGAACACGTCGACCACCGAAGACGCCTATCTAGAGATCATCAATGCCAAGACGGCGGCTCTATTTGCTTCGGCCGCCGAAGCCGGCGCTGCCCTGGCGCAGCGGCCATCGGAAGAGCAAGCCGCACTGCGTTCCTACGGCAAAAATCTTGGGCTTGCTTTCCAGCTTGTCGACGACGCGCTCGACTATGCCGGTGACAGCCAGTATCTCGGCAAGTCGGTCGGCGATGATTTTCGCGAAGGCAAAATCACGCTCCCGCTCATCTTGTCGTTCCGGCGCGGATCGGGCGAGGAGCGGCAATTCTGGAACCGCACCATTGCCGACGGTGAGATCAACGACGGTGATCTTGAACACGCGGTCTCGCTGATGAAGCGCCACAAAACCATCGATGCCACGTTTGACCGCGCCCGCAGCTATGGTGCGATTGCCAGAGAAGCGCTGGCAATATTCCCCCACAGACGCGAGAAAGACGCGCTTGAGCAGGTCATCGCGTTCTGTATCAGCCGGACGCATTGAGGCGGGCGTTTCAGTGCAGCATCACTGGCTGCACCCACCAGGCGGGATTGCTATGCTTGATGGCCGCTGCCGCAGCGTCGTGATCTGCAAAAAATCCAAAACACGTCGGCCCGCCACCGGACATGGCGGCATGACGGCAACCAGGTGTGCTTTCGAGCGCCCGCAGCACGTCGGCAATGACCGGGGCCACGCGCCGGGCAGCCGCGTCCAGCCCGTTGCCGTGCGCGGCGATGTAGTCAACGAGCATATGTGCGTTTGGAAACGGGCCCGGGGGCGGAGGCGGATCTGCTTTCGGAAATCGCGGTTGCGGCGCGGCCAATGCGCGGAATACCTGGGCTGTCTTATCAGCCGGCATGGCTGCCAATGGGTTGACCAGCACGGCGGTGAGCCACGGCAGACTTGCAATCAGTCGAATTTGGTCGCCAACGCCCGTCATCCAGGCGGCTGAATTTCCAAAACAGACCGGCACGTCGGCCCCGAGCGAGGCTGCGAGCTTCAGCCAGTCGATCTCCTGCGCGCAATCGTGGTTGGCGCGGCGAACCGCTCGCATGACGGCTGCAGCATCGGCCGATCCGCCGCCGATCCCGGCCGCAATCGGTAAATTCTTTTGCAGCGTGATCGCCCCGAGCTGCAAACCTGGGGCTGCTTGCGCCAGCTTCGTCAGCGTCAGTTCGATGAGATTTTCGCCAGCGATACTGCCGCCAAACGGGCCGGTGGTGACGACGGATCGCGGTTTTGAGGTGTCGAGCGTGACGATGTCGCCGACATCGGCGAAGGCCACGAGGCTGGCGATGTCGTGATAGCCATCCGGGCGCTTGCCCAAGACTTCGAGCGTGAGGTTGACCTTCGCGGCTGCAAATTCTGTGATCACCGTCATCGGGTCCGGCTCACAGCAAAACGGGAGCCCTCGATAACAAAACGGGCGCCCTCGATAACAAAACGGGCGCTCTGGGCGCCCGCTTCACACACCATACGCCGCGCCTGCACAAGCCTACTCCACTACGCCGCGCTGCGGGCTGGTCTTGTTTTCGCTGCGGCGGCGCGAGGGCTCATAACGCTGAACCTGCTTGGTCTTCGCCTGCGCCTTGACTTCGGCCTTAGCGGGCAAGCCGCGTTCGACCTTTAGTTTGATTTTTGCAATATCTTCTGGCTCGGGGCTGAGCGACAGCGCCTGACCCCATTGGAACTTTGCTTCGCGCTCGCGCCCGACGGCCCAAAACGCGTCACCGAGGTGATCGTTGAGCGTCGGGTCCTCCGGCTTGATTTCGACGGCCCGCTCGAGAAAGCGAACGGCTTCCTTGAAGCTGCCCTGCTTGAAATGCGCCCAGCCGAGACTGTCGACGATGTAGCCGTCATCAGGTTTCAGCTGAACCGCCTTCTCAATCAGCTTCATGCCCTCTTTCATATTGCGGCCCTGGTCGACCCAGGAATAACCAAGATAGTTCAGCACTAGTGGCTGTTCTGGGGCCAGCTGCAGGGCTTTTTTCAAATCGGCTTCGGCGGCTGGCCAATTTTTCAACCGCTCATAAGCCGTGCCGCGCGCGTAGTAGTAGCCCCAGTGACGGCTGTCTGGCTTATCGATGACGGCGATCGCCTTCGTGAAGTAGGCGACCGCGTCAGCGTATTGCTTGCGCGTGCGCATGATGTTGCCGAGCGCTTCCAGCGGCCGGACATCCTTGGGGTCTTTCTTGGCCAGCTGCTCAAGCATCACCTTGGCTTCGTCCGACCGGTCGAGCGAATTCAAATTGAACGCCTTGCGAATATCGATAGCGTTTTGAAGTGCCGTGCCCTTGGGGATTTTTTCGTAGGTCGCGATGGCGTCATCATAGCGGCGCGCCGTTTCCTGAGCGCTTGCCAGCGCTGCTAAGGCAAAGGCGTGATCGGGTTTAGCATTCAACGCGAGCTGGAGATAAACCGTGCCAAGGCTGACGCCGCCTTCGCCCGTCAAAGCTTCACCAAGGCCGTAAAAAACTTCAGCCAAGCCGTCGCCCGGCGTTGTGATCAGCAACGGGATCTTTGATTTGCCACCCAAGCGGTCGCGCAAATCCTTGGCCAGCGGGTGGGGATCGCCCTGGGCCTTGTTGAATTGCTCTTTGACGATCTGCTGGGCGAGTTTCGTGTCGCCATAAAACGCTGCATGCTGGGCGTACGCCAGCGAGGTGCGGAGCGTCCGGCTGTCTTGCCGGAACATCTTTTCAAAAGACACGCGGGCATCCGATTTTTTGCCCGCGATGTCAGCAATCAGCGCGCGGTGATAGCGCAGATAGAACTGCGCCCAATCCGGCTGCTTTGGCAAATCGACCGCGCGCAACGCACCGGCAGCGTCACCCGCCGCCAACTTGGTCCAGCCAACAGCGATTGCGCTCGTCAGCTCGCCGATCGGATTTTCGGAGGCAGCCTTGAATTGTTCTTCGGCCTTGGCGTAATCGCCAGACTTGAAAGCGGTCACGCCGAGTAGAAAACGCGACATGCGATGCGTCTGCTGGGAGGCCGCCAGCTGCTCGGCCAGCGGGATGGCGCGGGTCCAATTGCCCGTCATGGTTTCCATCTGGAAGGCTTGTTCCAGCAAAACTTCGTTGCTTGGGTCACTGGCCAGCGCTTGGCCGTAAAAATCGGCAGCGCTGACGGTGTCCTGCTGCGCGCGGGCAAACCGTCCGGCGAGATAATTGCCGATCATCGAGGCGGCGGAGGCGGCGGGTTCGTCAGCTGAACGGGCCGGGGCAGCGCTCACATAGCCAGCGACGGCGAGACCAGCGACGCCAAGGCTCACAAAGATCGATCGTCCAAGCTTCGAGGGCATATAGGATTTTCCCTGCTACGAGCGAACGGCCCGATTCCATGCACGAACAACCCTAGCAACCAAGCGCGCCCTTGGCGACCCGCTTTCCATTAAAATCCAGCAACTGTCGACAACTAGAACGGCCATGCCGCGCGCCCGAGCGCCGCACGGACAACCGCCAAACAGCCCTCACATGCCTGAATAATTGGGTCCACCGCCGCCCTCAGGGCAGACCCAGGTGATGTTCTGGCTTGGGTCCTTGATATCGCAGGTTTTGCAGTGGACGCAGTTCTGCGCGTTGATTTGAAAGCGCGCCGAGCCTTCAGCGTCGCGCACGATCTCATATACTCCGGCCGGGCAATAGCGCTGCGCTGGCTCGGCATATTCCGGCAGGTTGACGGTGATGGGGACCTGCGGGTCGGCCAGGCGCAAGTGCACGGGCTGGTCTTCTTCGTGGTTTGTTGCTGAAAACGACAAATTGGTGAGCTTGTCGAAGGTCAATTTGCCATCGGCCTTGGGGTAGTCAATGGGCGCGAAATCACGGGCTTTACCGGTCGCTTCGGCATCGCTTTTGCCGTGTTTCAGGGTGTAGCCGAGCCCGATCGACGGAATAATCGTGTTGAGCCACAAATCGGTGCCGCCGAGCGCCACACCGATGCGTGTGCCAAACCGCGACCAGAACGGCTTCATGTTGCGCACGCTCCGCAAATCGCGGCCGATATCACCCGACCGGACATCGGTTTCATAGTCGGCAAGCGTGTCGTGCTGACGGCCTTTGGCCACGGCGGCGAAGGCGGCTTCAGCGGCGGCGATGCCCGACAGCATGGCATTGTGGCTGCCCTTGATGCGTGGCAGGTTGACCATGCCAGCCGCACAGCCGAGCAGCGCGCCGCCCGGAAATACGAGATCCGGCATCGATTGCCAGCCGCCTTCGGTGATGGCGCGCGCGCCATAGCCGATGCGCTTGCCGCCTTCGAAGACGCCACGGATCGATGGATGCGTTTTGAAGCGCTGGAATTCGTCGTAGGGAGAAATGTACGGGTTCTCGTAATT
>JANMOL010000586.1:0-2518 GCA_031369245.1 Hyphomicrobium sp.
AACGCGCGGGCAATTTCACGCTTTCCCGCTTTGCCTTGAGCACGGCTCAAGAACTCGACGATTTGCGCCTTGCTCGGCAGTCCGCCGTTGGCTGGCGCCATCGCCTTTTTGTTTTTCGGGGGCGGGGCACCCGCGTCGCGCTGTTTCTTGCTCACGCTTTGGCCTTGGCCTTCGCGGCTTTGGCTGCAGCCGCAGGTTTCTTTTTCGCGGCCGGTTTTTTGGCAGCTGTTTTGCCGGCCGGCGTGGCAGCGGCAGCTTTTGCGGCTTTGGGTTTAGCGGCCGGTTTCGCGCCGCGCTTGGGTTTCTTGCCGCCGCCGTTGGCGATGCGCTCAGCGAGCAGCGCGATGGCGTCGTCAAGGGTCAGGTCGGCTGGCGCTTTGGCTTTCGGTACCGTGGCGTTGACCTTGTTGTGCGACACGTAAGGCCCATAGCGGCCTTCAAGCACCTGGATCTTGCCGCCTTCGGTTGGATGCTCGCCGAGATCTTTGAGCACGGTTGCGGCTTGGCGCTGGAAGCGGCTCTTGCCGCCGCCCGCGCGCTTTTCAGCCAGCAGTGTCACCGCCCGGTTGAGGCCGATCGTGAATACCTCTTCCATGGCCTCGAGGTTGGCGTACGTCCCGTCATGCAGAATGAACGGGCCGTAGCGGCCGAGGCCGGCCGTGATCGGCGTTGCGGTTTCGGGATGCTGGCCAACCTCGCGCGGCAGCGACAGCAGCTGAAGCGCGCGTTCGAGATCGAGCGTTGCGGCGTCGACGCCTTTCGGCAGGCTCGAGCGCTTGGGTTTTTCATCGCCCTCCGCTTCGCCGAGCTGAACGTAGGGGCCAAACCGGCCGTTGCGCAACGTCACGGCGACGCCGTCATCATTCATGCCGAGCACCTTGCCGTCGAGCACTGCGGCATCACTGCCGCCCGCGGTCTGCGACAGCTGACGCGTAAACTTGCATTCGGGATAGTTGCCGCAGCCGACGAACGCTCCGAACTTGCCAGAAATTTTGAGGCTGAGCTGGCCGGTGCCGCATTTGGGACAGGTACGCGGATCGCTGCCATCGTCCTTGGCTGGGAAAACGTGCGGCCCGAGCATTTCGTTGAGTGCGTCGAGCACCTCGCCAACGCGCAGATCCTTGATCTCGCTGACGGCGAAGGTGAAGTCCTTCCAGAAATCCCGCAAGACGTCTTTCCATTCGAGTTCGTTGTTCGAGATCAGGTCGAGCTTTTCTTCAAGGCCTGCCGTGAAATCGAATTCGACGTAGCGCTTGAAGAAGCTTTCAAGGAACGCAATGACCAGCCGTCCCTTGTCTTCGGGCACGAGCCGCTTCTTGTCGATTTTGACGTAGTCGCGATCAACCAGCACGGCCATGGTCGAGGCGTAGGTTGAGGGCCGGCCGATGCCGAGTTCTTCCATGCGCTTGACGAGCGTTGCTTCCGAAAAACGCGGCGGCGGCTGCGTAAAGTGCTGATCGGCGTCGACAGCCTTGTCTTTCAGCACGTCACCGGCGGCCAGTGGCGGCAACCGGCGGCTGTCCTCGTCGTCGGCGTCGGGATCGTCCTTGCCTTTTTGAATGTAGCGGAACTTGTCGTCGCGGCCTTCTTCGTAGACCCGCAGAAATCCGTCGAACATGACCACCGAGCCGTTGGCGCGCAGGCCATAATCCTTGCCGTCGCGGCCTTTGACTTCGATTTCAGCCACGGTCTGTTCGAGGTCGGCGGCGGCCATCTGGCTGGCAATCGTGCGCTTCCAGACAAGATCGTAGAGCGCGGCCTGATCCTTATCGAGGTGCTTCCTCACGCTATCGGGCGTGCGCTTGGGATCGGTCGGGCGGATAGCTTCGTGCGCTTCCTGCGCATTCTTGGCTTTTGTTTTCCACTCACGCGCGAACGGCGTATAGCGCGCGCCAAACTCGGACGAAATAGCGTCGCGAATATGCGCAACCGCTTCAGGAATGATCTGCACGCCGTCGGTACGCATGTAGGTAATAAGACCGACCGTCTCGCCGCCGATGTCGACGCCTTCATACAAGCGCTGGGCGACCTGCATGGTCTGTTTGGCCGAGAAGCCGAGCTTGCGCGACGCGTCCATCTGCAAGGTCGAGGTCGTGAATGGCGGATAGGGGTTGCGCTTGGCAGCTTTTTTCTCGACCGATGCGATGCGAAAACTTTGCTTCTCGATCGCGGCTTTGATGGCCGTCGCGGTCGCCTCGTCCTTGATGTCGAGCTTCTTCAAAGTGGTGCCGGAGATCGCTGTCAGGCGGCCCTTGACGTCCTCGCCCTTGGCGGTCGAGAGCTGGGCTTCAATGGTCCAGTATTCATCGGTGCGGAAGGCTTCGATTTCCGCTTCGCGATCGCAGATCAAGCGCAGCGCCACCGATTGCACGCGGCCCGCCGAGCGTGAGCCGGGCAACTTGCGCCATAGCACCGGCGAGAGCGTGAAGCCGACGAGATAATCCAGCGCGCGGCGCGCCAGATAGGCCTCGACGAGCGGCTGATCGATCTGGCGCGGTTCTTTGAGGGCTGCCAGGAT
>JANMOL010000595.1:0-2043 GCA_031369245.1 Hyphomicrobium sp.
CCGTCCAGGATCAGTGTGCCCTTGGCCGAGTAGATGCGGGCATTGAGGTTTGCGGGCCCGACCAGCTTTTTGAGCACCGAAGCGGCTTGCTGCGGATCGATTGGCAGTTCGAGAGCCGCAAACGCGTCGTCGTGCTGGGCCTTGGGTGCCGTTTTCTCCGGCAGCCGGTTGGCGTCGAACACGGCCCGGTCGTTGATCGCGCGATAGGCGATGGCCTCGGAGGTGATGCGCGAGACGGTCTTGACGACGTCGACCTTGGCATCGAGCAGCCAGCCGTGATGCAGGCTCAAATAGAGCATCGCCAGCAGCAAGCCGGCGAGCCCCAACAGGTTGCTGAACAGAATGCGGCGGCGCAGGCTGGCGCCAATGAAGCGCGGCAATGGCTGGCGGGCGTGCCACGCGCTCAACGGCCCGCGAATGCTCGAGGCCGCGGCCGCCCACGATTTGGCGATCGCGGCCGGGCTGTTGCGGTCATCGGCAGCAGCGCCCGAAATCGCCGCGCTGCCGCTCAGCTCGTTGGTGTCGAGCGCCATCCCGTCTCCAATCGGCGGCGGCTAACCGTTACTCTTTAAAACGGTAGCCGACACCGTAGAGCGTTTCGATCACATCAAAGTCGTCATCAACCTGCTTGAACTTCTTGCGCAGGCGCTTGATGTGGCTGTCGATCGTGCGGTCATCGACATAGACCTGATCGTCGTAGGCGGCATCCATCAGGGCGTCGCGGGTTTTGACAACGCCGGGACGCGTTGCGAGCGCCTGCAGGATCAAGAATTCGGTGACGGTCAGGGTCACGCCCTTGTTGTCCCAGTGGCAGGTGTGGCGCTCGGGATCGAGCTTCAGTTTGCCGCGCTCAAGGATGCGCTTGGCTTCTTCTTCATCCGTGGTGCCGTCCTTGGGTGCCACCCGGCGAAGAACGGCTTTGACGCGCTCAACGATCAAGCGCTGGGAAAACGGTTTGGCGATATAATCGTCGGCGCCCATCTTGAGGCCGAACAGCTCGTCGATCTCTTCGTCCTTCGAGGTCAGGAAGATGACCGGCATCGCCGACTGCTGGCGCACGCGGCGCAACAGCTCCATGCCGTCCATGCGCGGCATCTTGATATCGAAAATGCCAAGGTCGGCTGGCTCTTCGGTCAAGGCCTCGAGCGCTGAGACGCCGTCGCCATAGGTGCGTACCTTATAGCCTTCGGCTTCGAGCGCCATGCGCAGCGAGGTCAAGATGTTGCGTTCATCGTCAACCAGCGCGATCGTACTTTTTTCTTTCATCGTTTCCTCTCCAGCCCCGTGCGGGGCACGCCGGCCGCCCAATCTTGGCACTCATCGGCTCTATGGCGACACGGTGAACCAATTGTGGCGAAGGCTTCTTGACCGGTGGAGCCTGAATGCCACCTGAATAGGCGAGCGTAGCGGACGCCGCAAGCTTAAGCAGCCGAATTGTTTGGCGGATATGCCGGTGGTTGCCCTTGTGAGGGGTGCAAAAAGTCCCTTAGAATCGGTTATTCGTCGGGTTTGCGGCGTGTGACAGGCCGTGAGCAATTTTTGACGATGGGCCAGCGCGGCAGCCTTCGACCTTAGCATGGGTTGAGCCGGAGCCGACTGTCCCATAGACCACCGGACTGCGTTTTGCGCTGCATTAAGATGCGGCACCGCCGTTCATTCACAGCGTCCCGGCACGGCCGCGCGCGACGCGGATTGAGGACTTTTTAGATGACGATCCAGCTGTTTCCGCTCGACGCGTCGCCCAAGATCCGGCGCAATACCAACGCGCCGGAGCTGATCGAGATTGCGGTCCGGCGCGGCGAGGGCCAGCTGACTTCGACAGGCGCGTTCGCGGTCGAAACCGGCCAGCACACCGGCCGCTCGGCGCAAGACAAATACGTCGTGCGCGACGCTGAGACGGACAGCCAGATCTGGTGGGACAATTCCAAGGAAATGACGGACGAGCAGTTCGACCGGCTGCTCGCCGATTTCATCGCCTTCGCCAAACACAAAGAACTGTTCGTGCAAGATCTGTTTGCGGGTGCCGATAAAACCCACCGGCTG
>JANMOL010000114.1:0-2196 GCA_031369245.1 Hyphomicrobium sp.
AGAACGGCAGCTTCCCAAGCTGCATACGAGGGTTCGATTCCCTTCGCCCGCTCCAGCCTCAAACGCACTCCCGGTTTTAGCCTTTAGCAACAGCCGCCCCCATCGTAAAAATAGGTCGATGACGAAACCCAGATGTCGTCCCGCCCGAGGCGGTTGAGTGCGCCGGCCGTCTTATCGCACACCGCAAGCGGCTGGTTTTGACCAAGTGTGTGACCCTTGCCGTCGTTGAAAAACGCTTCGTCGCCGAAATAGATCGCTGTGCGGCCGGTGAAGACGCACGGCCCATCGGCCGGCATCGGATCCTTGATCGCGCAGATCTCGACGCTTTCAATCGGGATCAGCGCGTCCGTTGCAAAGTGGCGCGGTGCGAGCACGCGGTAGGGCCGCTTGGCGCGCACTTCGATGGTGCCGAACCCGAGATCTGTCAGCCGGCCGATGTATTCGGTCAGCGGTATGGCGCCCGTCAAGCACATGGCGCGCAGGCGCTCATCGTTCTTGAGGTTGTCCGGCATCATCGCGTCGCACACGGGATCGGACAGGATCAACCGGCCGCGCGGCTTCAGAACGCGGTACATTTCTGACAGCGCACGCTTCAAATCGTCATCATGGAAAATATTGAACAGACAGTTCTGGGCCGCAATATCGATCGAACCGCTTTCAATCGGCAGGTTGAGCGCATCGCCCTTTCTCAGATCCACAAAGTCAGCCTTGAACCAGGTGTTCATAGTTTCGGCTTCAGCAAGGTTGCGGCGGCATGCTGACATCATCTCATCGACAACGTCGAGGCCGATGACGGCACCCGGGCGGCGGCTGAAGTAGGCAAATTGCAGAACTTCCATCCCGCCGCCAACGCCGACGTAGAGAATGGACGGATTGCCGACGAGATCGCGCGGATTGACGGTCGAACCGCAGCCGTAATTCATGTCGAGCATAAGCTGCGGGATTTTGAGATCCGGCAGCTGCCAGACCGGCGTGGTGGTGCAGCATAGGCCTTTATCGGGATTGAGAGCGGCTTCGCGGTAAACGTCATGCGTTGTGGTGTGATACATCGGACGGTCCTCAATTCAGCTTTCGTGTCAGTTATACTGGCTTAATAGCCCGGCCGCGAGCCCTGCGATCACGGCCGCAACCGGCAAAGTCAGCAGCCACGACATCAATATGGCGGAAATGACCGAGCGATCGGCCGAGCCATTGACGATGCCGACACCGGTGATGGCGCCAACAGAGACGTGCGTCGTCGAAACTGGCATTCCAAAACGGCTGGCGCCAATCACCAGGCACGCCGTTACCAGGTTCGCTGTCAGCGCCTGCCCGTCATTCATTTTCGAGATTTTCTTGCTCATCGTCTCGGCTACGCGATGGGTGTGCAGAATGCCGCCGAGCGCCATCGTGGCGGCAATGGCCAGCATGCTGATCTTGATGTCGAACGCCTTCATCGCCAGTAACAATCCAACCATTTTCGGCGTGTCGTTGAGCCCGCGCGCAAAACTGACGGCTGCGGCGGAAAAATAATGCAGGCTGTCAACGAGGCGCTGAGCCGTGATGCCGAAAACATGGCCCGAGTATTTCGCGACGCAGGCGGGTGCCTGCCCAACGCTGATCTGGGGTACAACAACTGCCGGACTGTACGTCATGGATGCTGCACCAGACCCGTCGTAGGCAGCAACGGACACAGGTGCAAATTGACCGGGAGAAACGCACACACAGCTCTGGCGCTCAAGCCCTAAGGCGCCGACCGTGGCATGGGCGAGCCTATAAAGCGGCATCGTCAAAACAACGGCGAGTAGCGGACTGACGAGCAAGGGGAGAAAAAACGCCGTGCCCAGCGCGGACAGATTGAGTTCAGACCCGGCTATAATCACTCCGGCCCCTGCCAGGGCACCGGTCAGCGCGTGGGTCGTCGAAATCGGCAAACCAAGACGGGTCGCGAGAATGACGGTCGCCCCAGCGCCAGCCGCGACTGCGGTCAGGAAATTTGGGGACGCTGCAACGGCATCAGGCACCAGGCCCTTGCCGGAAAACGCCTTCAAAAGCGTCTCCGCCAGAAATATGGACGCCAGACAGCCCAGAAAAGTCGCAACAGTACCGAGTGCTAATGCCGTCCTGTAGGACGCCGTTCCGCTGCCATAGAGGGTTGCGACGCCTTTGAAATTGTCGTTGGCCCCGTTACTATAGGCAAGAAAAAGTGTGACGGCG
>JANMOL010000602.1:0-4238 GCA_031369245.1 Hyphomicrobium sp.
GGCGGTTGATGCAGCCAGCGGCGCTATGAACAAGTATAACGACGCCAATCAAATCGCGATGGTCGCGATCCCGGGCTGCAAGCCCAAGGTATGATCGGACGAAACGGGCGTGATCCTCTCTCTCATCGTTGCGGTTGCGGAAAATGGCGTCATCGGCCGCGACGGCGGGCTGCCGTGGCGGCTGTCGTCCGATCTCAAAACCTTCAGGCGGCTGACCATGGGCAAGCCGCTGATCATGGGGCGGCGCACCTTTCAATCGATTGGCAAGCCGCTCGACGGCCGCGACAACATCGTGGTGACGCGCGATCCTCATTTCGAGGCCGCGGGCGTGTCGTCGTGTGAGACGGTGGCGGACGCCATCACCCTGGCGCGCGTGCTAGCGGCGACACGCGGTGCGGACGAAATGATGATCATTGGTGGCGCGCAGGTTTACGACGCCGCCATGCCGTTAGCCGATCGGATCTATTTGACGCACGTCCACGCCAAGCCTGAGGGTGACCGGTATTTTACCCCGCTCGACGCCAAAATCTGGCAGGAAGTCTCGCGTGAGGCCCTGCCGCAAGGCCAGCGCGACGAGTTTGCCGCAACGCTGGCGGTCTACGAGCGGCGACCCCAACCGAATTGAGGCGCGAGTCGCGCCATAACGCGGCCGCTGGCCTTATCTCTCGCTGCATTCCTGGCCCCATTCCTCGACCTATCGCTGGCCCCGCAGAAAACCGGGACAGGGGGACGCTATTTGTCAGCAATTGGGCTCGTCGTTAAGCTTGCTATCCCCTTGAAGCAACGGCATTGCATCCCAATGTGAGAGCTGAACGAAGTCTATAAAAGTGCGGCCTGAGACAGAAATTGCACGGCACCCCCCGGTGGCCTATAAGCGTCCGGAAATCCCCGTTATTTTGCATGGCCTCACAGGCCGGATTGCAGCCTGCACGGAGGACACGGCGCTGTGGCGGGGTTCTGCCGGACAGCGCCGGGTGAAATTGTCATTCCCGACTATGAATGAGCGAAAGAGGCTTGAAGATATATGCCCTGGAGTAATCAAGGCGGCGGCGGAAAAAAGCCTGGCGGCAACGGCGGCGGGCCGTGGGGCCAAGGTGGCGGAAGCGGCGGCGGGCAACCGCCCGATCTCGATGAAATTCTGCGCCGCGGCCAAGATAAGGTGAAGCGCGTGATGCGCGGCGGCGGCGGTATTCCCGGCGGCGGTGGCGGCGGCTTCGAAGGCGGCGTGCCCAAGCCCTTCATATTTTTGCTCGGCATGCTGCTGCTCGCGGGCGTGGCGTTCTACGGCTTTTTCTTCCGCGTCAATCCCGATGAGCAGGGCATCGTACTGCGCTTTGGCAAATTCGACCGCTGGGAGCCGGCCGGCTTGCACTTCCGCTGGCCCTATCCGCTGGAAGAGGTCCGCACCCCCAAAGTTACCCAGCAGCGCACCATCGAAGTCGGCGCGGGCGGCTCAGGACGCGGCGGCACCGGCGGGCCCGACAGCGGGCTGATGCTGACCGGTGACGGCAGCGTGGTCGATGTCCGTTTCGTCGTATTCTGGCGCATCAGCCCGGAGACGGACGCCAAGACCGGCCAGACCGGCGTCGAGCAATTTCTGTTCAATATCGCCCAGCCCGAAACCACCGTGAAAGAAGTCGCCGAAAGCGCCATGCGCGAAGTCGTTGGCCAATCGGCGCTGCAGCCGCTGCTGACCGGTGGACGCCAAAAAGCTCAGGAAGATGTCCAAAAGCTGATGCAGTCGATCCTGAATTCTTATGGCTCGGGCATCAAAATCGATCAGGTGCAGTTGAAAGAAGTCGATCCGCCGGCCCCCGTCATCGCCTCGTTCCGTGATGTCGCCGCCGCCGGCCAGGACCGCGAGCGGTTCATCAAGGAAGCGCAAACGTACGCCGACCAGATCATCCCGCGCGCCAAGGGCGAGGGCGACCGGATCGTCGCCGGCGCTGAAGGTTATCGCGACCAGACGATTGCCGAAGCAACCGGTCAGGCCTCGCGTTTTCTCAGCGTCTACGAGCAGTATAAGAAGGCCCCCGACGTCACGCGTCAGCGCTTGTTCCTGGAAATGCAGGAGCGCGTGCTCTCGGGCGCCGACAAAATCATCCTCGATCAGAAGAATGGCAGCGGCCAGAACGTCGTGCCGTTCCTGCCGCTCGATCAATTGCAACGGCGCAAGCCTGAAGGAGCTCAGCCATAATGCGCGCGTTCTTTGCTTTCATTTTGACGTTGCTCGGGATTGGCGCGCTAGCGCTCTATTCCTCGGCCTTTATCGTGCACCAGAACGAGCAAGCGCTGGTGTTGCGCATCGGCAAACCGCAACAGGTCATCCTGACCCCCGGCTTGTACTGGAAGATCCCGGTTTTCGACACTGTCGATTATTTCGACAAGCGGATACTTGATCTCGATACCACCGAGCAGGAAGTGTCAGCCGCCGATCAGCAGCGTCTGATCGTCGATGCGTATGCCCGCTATCGCATCACCGACCCGCTCAAGTTCTATCAGAACGTACGCTACGAAGAGCGTGTGCGCCAGGTCGTCGGGCCGCTGATTGAATCAGAAATCCGCCGCGTGCTTGGATCGGCAACGCTGCAGGAAGTGGTCAAAGATAAGCGCGAAAGCCTGATGAAACTGATCGCCGCGCAGGTCAACAAGGAAGGCCGCGACTACGGCTTGGAAGTTGTCGACGTGCGCATCAAGCGGGCCGATCTGCCGCAAGACAACCTGACCAAGGTGTTCGAGCGCATGAAGGCCGACCGCGTGCGCGAAGCCACCGAGCTGCGCGCTCAGGGTGACGCCGAAAGCAACCGCTTGCGCGCCAACGCTGATCGCGAAGTCACCATCATCAAAGCCGAAGCGACGCGCAAATCCGATACCATCCGCGGCGAAGGCGAAGGCGCGCGCAACAGCATTTTTGCCGATGCGTTCGGGCGCGACGCCGACTTCTTCCGCTTCTATCGCTCAATGCAAGCCTACGAGCAGGCCCTGAAGCCGGGCGATACCCGCATGTTGCTGTCGCCCGATAGCGAGTTCTTCCGCTACTTCCAGGATCCGCTCGGCCGCCAGCCAAACGGCACAACCGTTGGAGCGCCCACCCCGGCCCCGCAGCGATGAGCGACCTGATCGTCGGACTGGGGATCGCGCTGGTGTTTGAAGGGCTGCTATGGGCGCTGGCGCCCGATGCTGCCCGCCGGATGCTGCGCGAGCTCTCGGGCGTCGATAATGCCCGTCTGCGCCCGGTGGCCTGGGGCGTGGTCGCAGCGGGCCTATTTTTGGTCTGGGCCGTGCGCGGCTAATGAACTGAAAAATATCAAAAAAGAGCTTTTTTCTGCAAGTTATCCCTGGCTCTGGCCGGTATGCTAGTGTTGCGCGTTGACGGCTGGATGACCCGGCCGTTAAGCCATTTCAGGTCAACGCGGGCCCGATTGTGCGCCCGCACAGGAGTTTGAGACATGCGCGGTGGCGGTTTCGCGTCTGCTGTTTGGAAACTTGTTGCAGCCGTGATCGCGGCCGCACTGCCGTTGACCAGCGCTCTCGCATTCGGTGAAAACGGACCCGCGTCCGTCGCCCCGCTGGCCAAGCGGCTGAGCGACGCGGTTGTGAATATCTCAACCACCCAAACCGTCAAGGGCCCGCAAGGCGTGCCGCTGCCGAAGGTTCCGAAGGGCTCGCCGTTCGAAGATTTCTTTGAAGATTTTTTCAACAAGCGTGGCGGCGCGCCGCGCGGTGATCGCAAGATCTCGTCGCTCGGATCAGGCTTCGTGATCGATGGCAAGGAAGGCCTGGTGGTCACTAACAATCACGTCATCGACGGCGCTGAAGAGATCATCATCAATTTTCACGACGGCACTAAACTGAAGGTCGACAAGGTCATCGGCAAGGACAGCAAGGCCGATCTCGCCCTGCTGAAAGTCAGCCCGAAAAAACCACTGGTCGATGTCAAGTTCGGCGCATCCTCGTTGATTGAAGTCGGCGATTGGGTGATGGCCATCGGCAACCCGTTCGGTCTCGGCGGCTCGGTCAGCATGGGTATCATCTCGGCCAAGAGCCGCGATATCTATTCAGGCCCCTACGACGATTATCTGCAGACCGATGCAGCGATCAACAAGGGCAACTCGGGTGGTCCGCTGTTCAACATGGATGGCGACGTCATCGGTGTGAACACGGCGATCATTTCCCCCTCGGGCGGCTCCATCGGCATCGGCTTCGCCGTGCCCTCCGATACGGCGCTCGCCGTGGTC
>JANMOL010000636.1:0-2842 GCA_031369245.1 Hyphomicrobium sp.
CACCGCCGCCGAGCCCATCATCGCCATGCCCTGCTCCGACATCACCGTGCGCACGTCCTGGAAATCGACGTTGACGACGCCGTCGCGGTGGATGATGTCCACGATCCCGCCGACAGCGCCGCACAGCACGTTGTCCGCGGCCACGAAAGCCTCGACCTGGGTCACATCGTCGCCGAGCACCTCTTCGAGTTTGTCGTTGAGGATCACGATCAGCGAGTCGACGTGGGGTGCGATCTCCTCGATGCCGGCTTCGGCGATCTTCATGCGCTTGGAGCCTTCCCAGGTGAAGGGCTTGGTGACCACCGCCACCGTGAGGATGCCCAGCGAACGGGCAACCTCGGCGATGACCGGACCCGCGCCCGTACCGGTGCCGCCGCCCATGCCGGCGGTGACGAACACCATGTGCGAGCCAGCGATGGCCTCTTCCAGCCGCTCGCGGTCCGCGATCGCCGCGATTCTCGCCTCCTCGGGCTTCGCTCCCGCGCCCAGCCCGCCCCAAACAGTCAAAGCCCGGCCGCAGCAATAGCTGGACCGGGCTCATCGAATTTCAAGTCAGGCAGACAGTGCGCGCGATCCCGCGCGTCAGGCTGCTTTGACAGCCGCCTGCGCCTTTTTCAGTTCCCGCTTCAGCTTCAAGCACTCAGGTGACAGCTGCTCGTTGCTGGCCTTCAGCAAGAACGCATCGAGCCCGCCGCGATGTTCAACGGTCTTGAGGGCGCGGGCTGTCACACGGACGCGAACTTTCTTGCCAAGCGTGTCGCTCATCAGCGTCACGTTGCACAGGTTCGGACGGAACGTGCGGCGCGTCTTGTTTTCAGCATGGCTCTTGATGTTGCCAGCCAGCGGCAACGTCCCCATGAGGTCACAACGTCTCGTCATCGTACTCTCCCTCGCCGCAGCCTGCCTGATGGGGCCGCGCGCAAACCGCCTCAACGGTTTGTCTAAAAAATTGCGCCCCGTCAGCGCGGGCCAACGGGGACGATGGCGCTGTATAAGCGAGGGCCGGGATGGCCGTCAAGCGCGCTGGCCCCCGAAATCAGCCCGAAATTGCACGATATCGCATGAATTTGGCTGCTGACAACGCCAGCCGCCATCCCGCCCGGGCCAAACAATCGACGCAAAGCCAATTTAGGCCAATTCCAACATCGTAACGTGTTCGGGCGGCGGGGAAAAATATGAAAATCAAGGCGCTCGCGGGGCTCAGTTTTGGCATGTGTTTAGCGGCCGCTGCGGCAGCTGTCGCACTCGCCGCACCCGCATTTGCAGGCCAGACCGCCTGGCCGACCGGGGTCAATGCCCGCTACAAGCTGTCGTTCAACGGCTTTGACGTCGGCAGTTACCAATTCCAATCACAGTTCGACGGCAAGACCTACACGGCATCGAGCGATGCCGAGGTTTCAGCCCTGTTTGGGGCGTTCAAGTGGAAGGGCACGATCGAAAGCCGAGGCGCGCTGGCGCCATCAGGCCCCCAGCCGCTGACCTATCAGATGAACTACAAGACCAAAAAGAAAACCGGCTCCGTAACGCTCGGCTTTAACAAGGCCGGCGTGCAAACGGTTGCGCTTGTGCCCGAAAAACCGCCCCATCCCGAGGCCGTGCCGATCAAGCCGGAAAATCTCAAAGGCGTGGTCGATCCGATGACCACGATCCTGGCGCTGACGCACGCAACCAGCGCCAACCCGTGCGACAAAAAGATCGCCGTGTTCGACGGCAAGGCGCGCTTCGACCTCGTGATGTCGCGCAAGGGCACCGAAAAGATCACCGATAAGCAGCCGTCGGGCCAGCCAGCGCTGCTGGTCGTCTGTACCGTCAAATATGTCCCGGTCGCCGGCCACAAGCCGAAGGATTTCGTCGATCCGTGGGTCAACTACAGCGGCATTGAAATCGCGCTGCGTTCGGTGCCAAGCGCGCACGTCTTTGTGCCCTACCGGATCACCGTGCCAACCAGCATTGGCCCAGCCGTCATGTCGGTTGAAACCGTCAACATCACAGCGCCGGGCAACGCCCAGATTGCGCTCACCAAGTAGACCTGGCGGCGGCGATTTTTCTCGAGCCTCGGCGGTATCTGGAGCGGCGCTATTAGTCCTTGATCTCTCGGGCGCGCTCTGCAATGCCAGACCCGCGGCACGATCCGGAGGCGGCGACGTCATGGTTAGCGAGTTAGAAGCCCGCATTCGCAACGTGACGGCGGTGCTCGGCCCGACGAATACGGGTAAGACACACCTCGCCATTGAGCGCATGCTCGGCCACGAGAGCGGAATGATTGGGCTGCCGCTGCGCCTGCTGGCGCGCGAAGTCTATGACAAGATCAAGACCCGCGTCGGCGCTGATAAGGTTGCACTGATCACCGGCGAAGAAAAAATCAAGCCAGAGCGCGCGCGCTATTGGATCTCGACGGTTGAGGCCATGCCGCGCGATATCGACGTCGACTTTCTCGCCATCGACGAAATCCAGCTCGCCGGTGATCCCGAGCGCGGCCACGTTTTCACCGATCGCATGCTGCACGCCCGCGGCCGTTCAGAAACGCTGCTGCTTGGCGCACAAACCATGCGCGAGGCGATCAGCGAGTTGATCCCTGGTGCCAATTTCATTTCACGGCCGCGGCTCTCGAAGCTGAGCTACACGGGCGAGAAAAAAATCACCCGCATGCCGGCCCGCACCGCCATCGTCGCGTTCTCCGCCCAAGAGGTCTATTCGATTGCCGAGTTGATCCGCCGTCAGCGCGGCGGCGCAGAGGTCGTGCTCGGCTCTCTGTCGCCGCGCACCCGCAACGCTCAAGTCGCGCTCTATCAATCCGGGGACGTCGAGTTTCTGGTTGCGACCGACGCCATTGGCATGGTTC
>JANMOL010000004.1:0-4200 GCA_031369245.1 Hyphomicrobium sp.
GCGGCAGCTGCGCGCCTTCTTCAAGCCCGAGCCGGGTCGACAGCGAGCCAGCCGCGACGTTGCGGATGACGACCTCAAGCGGAATGATCTCGACTTCGCGGATCAGCTGCTCGCGCATGTTCAGCCGCTTCATGAAGTGCGTCGGCACGCCAATTTCGCCGAGCCGCAGAAAGATGTACTCGGAGATCCGGTTGTTGAGCACACCCTTGCCTTCGATCAACGCATGTTTTTTGGCGTTGAAGGCGGTGGCGTCGTCTTTGAAATGGGCGATGAGCGTGCCCGGCTCAGGACCCTCATAAAGGACCTTGGCCTTGCCCTCATAAATGCGGCGACGCTTGTTCATTCCAGGTCCTCTGAGGATCAACGCTTAGCTCTCACTCATGTTACAGGACCGCGCCGTGTGCGCTGACACTGACCCATTGATTTTCCAACGTGTTTTTTGACTGTTGGGGGTTTGGACCGGTCGCGTGGCGCGGCAATTTTTTCTGCTTCGACAGTAGCCGAACCGGGGTCCATAAACAATGTAGACCATGCGCCGCAGAGGGCTTTACCCATACCGCTGGTAAAGCCTCGGTCAAGCCGTTGATCTGGCCGTTGATTTGGCGGACGGGCCGGAGTATCGCTCGGGCCACAGACGGGCGTGGCGGCGCTGCAACTCGCCGTCCGCGAGCGTAAATTGCGGATACATCCTGTAGTTGAGGCAAACCGGGAGAGCTGAGCCTATGACGACATACGACGAGCGCGAAAAGGGCTATGAGAAGAAATTCGCCCATGATGCTGATTTGAAATTCAAGGCCGAGAGCCGCCGCAACAAGGCGCTGGCCGAGTGGGCTGGAGCCAAGATGGGTTTGGACGGTGCGGCGCTCGACGACTACATCAAGGCTGTCCGCAAAGCCGACTTGGCTGAAAAGGGCGACGACGATGTGTTCGGCAAAGTCAAAGCCGATCTCGCCGCCAAGGGTTTGGCTATTGCCGACGCCGACATCCGCAAAGTCATGGCCGAAGCGCTGGCCAAGGCTGTGACGGATATCGAGGGTGGGAAGTAGGGCGTGAATGCTCTCTCCCCGCCGCCCTCGTGAGCGCGCGCGGGGGGAGGGCGCGTAGCCCGGTTTAACAAAACGAAGAAACGTAGGGTAGAATAGCGACGTTCTGCACTCGGCGCTTAGTCCGCTGACCTCACGCATTGCCCTGGATGGCCAAAAATCCTGGCTCTCAAGCCTCGAAAAATGACCGTTCAATTCCACTCTGACGAATGATCGCGCTGAGCGTGCCCACTTTCAATTCTGCATGATCGGGGACCACGACGGTCGTGGTGCTCGTGTCCTCAGCCCGCTGCATGACGATGTGGCTGCCCTTTTGGCGGATTGAAGCGAAGCCGTGACGAGCGAGAATGGCGCAGTCTTCGCGGCCGCTCTTGACCCGCAGCTTAGCCAACAGCGACCTCGATCTGGGTCACATAAACTTCGTCGCGTAGCCGCTTGTTGATGTCCGACGGCGACGCTGTTTCCAAAAACAACTCGATGGCTTCTGTCAGATTGGCGCGGGCGGCGGCAACGCTCTCACCCTGGCTCGCGATATCGAGTTCCGGGCAGTGCGCGACGTAGGCGTCGTCGTCGCGCTCAATGATGGCCGTGAATTGGCGGGTCATGGGTGGCGTTCCAAGGCTCAAGATCACTCAACCTACCATGCTCCGCCCCTTACCCCAACCCTCTCCCCGTGAAGGACGGGGCGAGGGGGCCGCGCGGTCGTGGGCCGACTGAGCCTACCCCAAACCTCGCAAAAAATTGCCAAACGCGAGCAAGCCCTCAGGCCAGGGGCCGTGTCCCGAGGCGACGTTGATGTGGCCAGTCTCACCAGCATCGGTCAGTGTCGAGCCCCAGGCCTCGGCCAGCACTTCGGCGCGGGCATAGCTGCAATAGAGATCGTTATTGCCGACGATCAGGTGGCTGGCGAACGGCAGCCGCGCCGCCGGCATTGTTGCAAACCCGCCATGACCGTTGGCTGGCGGCCAGCGCTCGCCGCCGGTGTCGGGCCAGAAGTGCGCGAAATCAACGTCCGCAGGCGCGACCAAAAACGCGCCGATCACGCCGCGGCCCTTGAGCTTGCTGGCCGCACAGACGACGGCCGGTACGCCGAGCGAGTGCGCCACCAGCACGACCGGCTGCGTCGCGCCGCCAGCAAATTTGGCGATGCGATCGCCCCAGGCCTCGACGTCAGGATTTTCCCAGTCATCTTGGATGACGCGGCGCGCGGTTTTGAGGCTGCGCTCCCAGCGGCTTTGCCAGTGATCCGCGCCGCTGTCCTGCCAGCCGGGCACAATCAGAATATCAACGTCGGCGGTTTTCATGCGCCGCGTGCATAGCCGAGTAGAACCCCGGAGGGAAGTGCGGCTGGTCGCGTCGAATTGAACGCTTTGCGCGGAACCCCGGTCGCGCCTCGGCGTTGACGGCACAGTGAGGTGGCGCGGGTGCGTCCCTCACACCATCGGGGCTCGCTGCCCGCCCAATCCCTGGAGACCTGTCCCATGAAAATCGAAAACCTCGGCGATCTGTTCGAGCATACGCTCGAAGACATTTACTATGCCGAACATCAGCTTTTGAAAGCCATCCCGAAAATGTCGAAGGCGTCGGATTCCGCCACGCTGTCGAAAGCCTTCGATGCCCATCTGGAAGAAACTAAAGGCCATGTGACGCGCCTCGAAGACGTCTTCAAAATGATTGGCAAGAAGCCGAAAGCCACGATGTGCCCGGCGATCAAGGGCATCCTGGAAGAAGGCGATGAGCTGATGACCGAAATCAAGGATGGCGATACGCGCGATGCCGCCATGATCGCGGCTGCCCAAGCCGTCGAGCACTATGAGATCACGCGCTACGGCACGCTGGTCTCGTGGGCTAAAATGCTCGGCAAGAAAGACGTCGCAGCCGTGCTCGAAAAGACCTTGAAGGAAGAACACGCCGCCGACCAGAAGCTGACCAAGCTGGCGGAAACGCGCTTGAACAAGGAAGCGATGGCCTAACGTCGCAAATCCGGTGTCACGCCAAGATGGCCGGGCGCACATCGTGCCCGGCCATTTTTTTGCGTACCATTTTTCTACGAGTCAATGAGCTTGAGCTCAAGCGCTTGAATTTGCAAATGACAATGCCGCCGCTGCGTGATGTGCAGCGGCGGCAAGATGTTTGTTATCCGAGGTAAGTCAGGCGTGTTACGCTGCGCGCTGGGCGCTCATGCGTTCCATGGCCGATATCTTGCCGCGCAAGTCATCACGCTGAACCAGCAACACGGAATATTCCGGCGCGCCCGGGTCGGTTGCGGCAACAGCCTCATCATAGCTGGCAAGAATGCGTTCTTCGCCACTGATCAGCGATGGCAGAATGCTTTTGTCGAGCCCGGTCAGGGCTGAGCGAATGTCGATCACGGTGCGATGAACCGTCGACATGAACGAGCCTTCGTCGTCGGCCCGTTCGCCAAGCAATGTCAGGTGCTGTGCAAGCTGAGCTGCAGCCTCGACGCGCAGATCGATCATTTGACGAAACAGCGGTTCGAGGCCTTCGCCGTCCGATTTTTCGAGCGCTTCCTCGTAACCGTTGCGGCTATCGACCAGCGTGGTGTGCAAGTTCTTCAGGGCGTCGATGCGATCGCTCATGGCGTCCTCCTTTTCAGGTCGAGATTGAAGGCGCGGGAGCGGGTGCTGCCCCGCGCGTGCCTGAGAAACGCGATCTGACGGCGAGGGTTCCGTTGGGGGGGTGAAAATCGTACCGCGGGCTGGGCACTCTTGCCGGTCTGGGATGCGGGGGTGCGATACATCTTACAAAATAGCGGTGAGTGAAATTCGCAATTCAATGCGAGACTGAGGACGGGATTAGGTAGCGCTGCGGGCCGGGAGCGGATATCGCGTGACGTCGAGTCCTGTTAGCCTCGTGGGGTGTAGACACGAGCGGACATCGGGCATGTTCCCGCTGGCGTCGCCAACCATGTCAGCCGGGGAATCCCGTTAGCGGGTACACTGTGATCAGAGAGTGAGCGCAGACGATGGTGCGGTTTCACTCAATCGCTTGTTCTCCGCTCAATCGGGCTCCGCGAAGCGATAACCGACGCCGGGCTCGGTCAGGATGAGCACTGGATCTGCTGGATTGTCTTCGAGCTTTCCGCGCAATTGGCCGATGAAGACGCGCAGGTACTGGCTGTCAGTGACGTTTGCTG
>JANMOL010000032.1:0-3495 GCA_031369245.1 Hyphomicrobium sp.
CAATTTCTGGACGGGTATGATCCCACGCAGCCCGATGCTGGGGCGGTCGTTGTTGTATGTCCAGAGCCCTCGACTGTGCGCGGCTTATAGCGGAATAAACGGACCACCACCCCGCCCGTAACCACGTTTCAAAATTCCTCAAAAAATATTTCGCAAACTTATCCCCGCCCCTCCCGGGCCCCCGCACACTCAGCCCATCCGCTCGTGATGCGAGGGCTCTTCCGGACGTGCCTGAAGGAGCGAGTGGACGGTGCCAAGCCGCGTTCGAGGCCCAGGTGTCATGAACCCAGGCCGAGCAGGGTCACGTCCTGCACGCGCAACGGCGCGGAGACATCAGAGCTGCGCTGCGGGTGACCGCGGCGTGGTTCGTCCAACTGCGAGTACGGCGGCTATCGCAAGAGCGCCGCCGTATCCCCGCCGACCCTGTGGCCCATGCCAATTCAAGGGAGAGCGCCTCGCAGACGAGCGACCGTCTGACTCCGCGAACAAATCGCCGGCGCGGAAAGGGCAGGGCACTGCTCTTTTTTGAATTCAAGACGCAGGGCCCTGCCCGCCGCGCGTCCCTCGCTTTTTTTTTAAAACACCGGGCGTGCGCGCTGCGGTGATCAGCGGAGCTATGACGGCATGACAGAACCAACCAAGGCGGGAGCCGAGATCAAGCACCTGATCGGTATCGGCATGAGCGGCGGCAATAATAATATTGAGCCCGCCAAGGTCAGAAGCCGCGCGCCCATGACGGAAGCCCAGTTCCGCGATTGGCGCCGCCGGACCATCGCAGAGCTAATTTCGCTGCCCGCCATTTGTCCGGTGCGCGCCTGCCGCCGCAGCCGCCGATGCAAAGCGGACGAGGCCGTCTGCTTGACGCATCATCAAATCAAAGCCGCCGCCCGCATTAGTCTCGTGATGGGCTTTCACGTCGCCGATTTCTTCGACGAGGAGCAGGACGACTTGAGCTGGTGAAGGTATGCCGCCCGCCAGCCGAGCCGCTACCGCGGCCGGACAATCGCGGCGATCTCGATATCGATGTCGTCGTCGACCATCGACTGGTAGTCCGTCATGTTGAAGGCGCTGCGCTGGATACGGGTTGTGGCGATGAATTGGCGTGCGCCGGCGTCATGCTTGAGCGCCGGATCGTCGTGCGGCTTGAGGTTGACGCTGAGCGTCACGGGCTTGGTGATGCCGTTGACGGTGATCTCGCCCGAAACGTCGGCCACCGTCGCCGAGTGCGGACGCACCGTCAGGCTTTTGAAGGCGATGACGGGCGATGCTGCGACGTTGAAAAACGCAGCACCCTTGAGTTCGTTGTCGACGAGAGCTTCGCCGGTTGTCAGGCTGGCGGCTGAGATCGTCGCGCTGACCTTGGTTTTTTCGGGCGCTGCGTCGTCGTAGTCGAGCGTACCGCTGACCTTGGTGAAGCGGCCGCGCTGCGTTGAATAGGCCATTTTGTAGACAAAGCGGACCTCGGTGCGGCGCGGATCGAACTCGAAGCGTTCGGCGCGCGCGGGCGGTCCGGCGGCGGCGATCAGAACTGTGAGAAGTATCACGGAGAGCGCCGTTCGCCCGGAGGCTGGAACCTGCAACCAGCCACCGGCACCGCTTGCCGTGGTGCTCGCATTGCTGTGGCGTGGCGCAACGTTTCCGCGCTGTGCATTGTCGTCAACCCGATTGGGCGGGTTTAAGCCAGGTTGGGTCAGAGCTGCGACGACGTCTGAGATCTCATCTTTCTCAGACAGCGCTTTGACTGCGATGACCCAAGCGGCAGCCGACAAAACCAGCGGCCACACGAGCACAACAACAAGATCGAGAAACGTTGCCGTCATTTTATGCGTCCCCCATTTGCGAATTCGCTTCCCAAGCGAACTTTCCCCGGACGCAGAACGCGATGTGAGAGTGGCGAAAATGGGTTCGAGAAATGCTCCCGCTCTTGTCATCACGATTGGAAAAACGGTGATCGCCGGATGGCAAAGCGCGGATTTAAAAGCCATGGCGAGCGCGCGGCGCGCGGAGCCCGCAACGATCACATTTCATTTCATCATGCCGGCACGTCAACATCCGGCAGACGGGCAGCGCGAGGGCAGCGCATCAGCGGCGGCGGAGCTTTGGCAAAAAATGGCGGAGACGGAGGGATTCGAACCCTCGATACGCTTTAAGGCGTATGACGATTTAGCAAACCGTTGCCTTCAGCCACTCGGCCACGTCTCCGCAAATCAATGCAAGCCACCCCTATAGAGGGGCCGCTAACGCATTGCAAGAACAGGGCTCCAATTGGGCCCATCCGTCGCGCTGCGCCTCGACCATTGACGATTGCGTGGGGTATACTGCCGGAGCGGCCCGAGCCCGGGTCCGGCGTTTGGCGGGGTGAAGAACTTGGCGAAGCTGTGTCTGTTGCGAAAGGTTGGCGGTGCCGCGCGGATCGCCGCCATATATCTCGTGGCGATATCCACTACTGCCCAGGCCGCTGACTTCTGTGTGACCTGTGCAGGCCCAGAGGCACACTATGCCTGCGCGTTCGACGGCGTTGCTGCTGGCGCGGAAGATCCGCGGCTAAAACTGCTATGTATCACAGAGCTTGCTAAGGCCGGTGGCCACGCGACGTGTTCGGTGGATCGCAAACAATTGACGCCATGTCCAGGCGAGACGAAAAAGCTGGCGATGCCGGACGGTATGGATTTGGATACCGAGGCTGGAGCAACCCCGGCGCAGGCGGCTGATCCAACAGGCGCGACGAAGGCCGTCACTCCCGCCACAGATGCAAAGGCCACCAAGCCGGAAACCGTCGTTCCCAAAACGGCAGGGCCATCAGTTGCGCCAGCAACGCCGCTGAGTCCTGCCGCTGCAAAGCCTGAAGCGCCTCCCAAGACTGTCGAAGAGATGGTGGAAAAAGGATCCGCATCGACGGAAAAGGCGCTGCAAGACGGCGGCGAAGCTGTCGAGGGTGCTGCCAAATCGACTGGCAATTTTCTGCAGAAGGCCGGCAAGGCCGTCGGTGACGCGGCCAAGAAGTCGTGGAATTGCATCACATCGCTGTTCGGCAATTGCTGACGCGGCAGATCGTGCGTGCCGCGCCTTAGATTGACCTAGTGCAGCGACTTCATCCATTCGCGCGCCAGCTTTTGGGCGCGGGCAATGTCGGGCTTAGTCATGTCGCTGGCGAGTTCATGACGATAGCGCTTGGCTTCGTCGTTGCCGCGCATCGCTGCAAGATTGAACCACTTGTGCGCTTCGACCAGATCGACCTTGCCGTCGCGGCCGCTGCAGTAAATGAGACCAAGCTCAAATAACGCATCGGGCTGACCGCCCTGAGCTGCGTATTCAATGGTGTCACGCGAGGAGAAATCCATCCGCGCCATAATCATACTCCGCTATCAAAACACACGTTCCCGCGGTTGGCTGATGCCCTTCGTCCGCTTTCGAAAAAGGCCTGCGTTTTTTTTTACGCGTACCGTTTCGCTTGCCGGTAACGATGTCAGGATGCGGATGAAAACTCGTAAACAG
>JANMOL010000044.1:0-2730 GCA_031369245.1 Hyphomicrobium sp.
GCGCGCCTTCGTAGACGTCCGGCGTCCACATATGAAATGGCACGGCGGAAATTTTGAACGCCAAACCGACGAGCACGAATACGAGGCCGACGATCAAGCCAATATTCGCCGTCATACCGGCGGTCTTCATGGCCGTTGCGATCGCACCGTAGCCCGTCGACCCGGTAACTCCATACAGCATCGACGCACCATAGAGCAGCATGCCGGACGACAGCGCGCCGAGCACAAAATACTTGAGGCCAGATTCGCTCGACCTGACGTCGTCACGCTTGAAGGCGGCGATGACGTAGAGCGCCAGCGATTGCAGCTCGATACCCAGATAGAGCGCGATCAGGTCATTGGCCGAGACCATCATCAACATGCCGAGCGTCGCCAGCAGGACGAGAACTGGATATTCGAACAGCAGCACCTTGGCGCGGGCGAAATCATCAAACGTCATGAGCAGGGTCAGTGCCGCCGCGATCAGAACCAGCACCTTCAGGAAGCGCGTCATCCCGTCAGAAACAAACGCGCCGTCAAACAGGGTTTGGCTTGCTCCGGGCACGATAACAATGGCCGAAAGCGCCACGATCAGCACGCCGAGGCCAAGCCAAGAGACGGTCCGCCCGGCGGCAACACTATCACGCGTAAACGCGCCGATCATCAGCAGCGTCATCGCGCCAACGGCGAGGATCACTTCAGGCAGAACGGCCGCGTACATCGAGAAGTCCATCCGCTTTGGTTCCTCAAGGCGCCAGCGATGCAGCGGCCGGTTTGATGGCTATTTCATAATTTTGCACGAGGTTCTTGACCGACGCCGCCGTGACATCGAGCACGGGGGCTGGGTAAACGCCGAAGAAAATTGTCAACAGGACGAGCGGCGCTAGGATCGCCATTTCGCGCGGCGACAGATCGAGCAACTGTTTCAAGCTGGCCTTCTCGAGCGCCCCGAACATCACGCGGCGGTAGAGGTACAGCGCATACGCTGCCGACAGAACCACGCCGGTGGTCGCAAAGATCGCGACCCAGGTATTGGCCTTGAAGGCTGCCAGCAGCGTCAGAAACTCGCCAACAAAACCGCTGGTGCCGGGTAGCCCGACATTCGCCATCGTGAACACCATAAACGCCAGGGCATATTTCGGCATGCGCTCGACCAGCCCGCCGTAGGCCGCAATCTCGCGCGTGTGCATCCGGTCGTAAATCACGCCGACGCATAAGAACAGCGCCGCTGAGACGATGCCGTGCGACAGCATTTGGAAAATTGCGCCGTCGATTCCCTGCTGGCTCGCTGTAAAAATCCCCATCGTCACAAAGCCCATGTGGGCGACCGACGAATACGCGATCAGCTTCTTGATGTCCTCTTGCACCAGCGCGACCAGCGAGGTGTAGATGATCGCAACAATCGACAGCGTGAAGACAAATGGCGCCAACTGTTCAGACGCGATCGGGAACATCGGCAGCGAAAAACGCAGGAAGCCGTAGCCGCCCATCTTCAGCAGGATCGCGGCCAGAATAACCGAGCCGCCTGTCGGTGCTTCGACGTGTGCGTCGGGCAACCAGGTATGCACTGGCCACATCGGCATTTTGACTGCGAACGATGCAAAGAACGCTATCCACAGCCACCACTGCATGCCGGCTGGGAACTTCGTCTGCAACAGCGTGGGGATGTCGGTCGTACCGGCCTGCCAGTACATCGCCATCATGGCGAGCAGCATCAGCACCGAGCCGAGCAGCGTGTAGAGAAAAAACTTGAAGCTGGCGTAGACGCGGCGCTTACCGCCCCACACCCCGATGATCAGGAACATCGGGATGAGGCCACCCTCAAAGAACAGATAGAACAGCACGAGATCAAGCGCACAGAACACGCCGAGCATCAGCGTCTCGAGCACGAGAAACGCTATCATGTATTCCTTGACGCGATCCTCGATGCTCTCCCAGCTCGCCAAGACGCACAGCGGCATCAGGAACGTCGTCAGGATAACAAACAGCATCGAAATGCCATCGACGCCCATTTTATATCTGAGCGGACCGAGCCAGGCGTAGTCTTCGACAAATTGAAATCCGGCCGACGTCTTGTCGAAGTGCCACCAGATCAGCAGCGAGACGAGAAACGTGACGAGCGTCGTCCACAGCGCCACCCAGCGCGCATTGCCGCTGGCGTCTTTGTTCAGGAACGCGATGATCACAGCCCCCGCGAGCGGCAGAAACGTCACGACGGAGAGAATGTTGGTCACCGCACACCTCCGCCGCTCAACAGCGAAGGTCCAATCAGGCCGCCGCCAATCATCAGCCACGTCAAAACCGCTGCGACGCCGATCAGCATGACGAATGCATAGTGATACATGTAGCCGGTTTGCAGCTTGACGACGCGGCCCGTCACGCGGCCAACACCCGCCGCCGTGCCGTCGATCACGCCGTCGATAACCGCGCCATCGCCGCCCTTCCAAAAGAAGCGGCCGATCGCAAACGCCGGCCTCACAAAGACCAGGTCATAGAGTTCGTCGATGTACCACTTGTTCAACAAAAACAGGTAGAGCGGCTTGAACGCGCGTGCGGTTGCGGCCGGCAGCCACGGCGCGCCGATGTAATAGATCCAGGCGATCGCGAACCCGGCCAGCATCGCAACAAATGGCGCGAAACCGACCCACTCGGGCACGGCGTGCATGTCCTGGAGAATGTCATTGCCCTCGCCCTTGAACAGCGACTGCGCCCAGAACGCAGCCTCATGATGGCCAATGACGTATTCGGTGA
>JANMOL010000065.1:0-3487 GCA_031369245.1 Hyphomicrobium sp.
TGGTCGCCGCTGTATCTTTTTTTCCGGGCCTCGGCGGCAACAAAGACGCCGGTGGCCAACATGACGCTCAGCGCCACTACCAGCCTTCGAAACATGAAAGAACTCCCCTGTGTTTACGCACGACGCCGTGTGCCAAAAGGCGTGCGCCAACTTAACGATTACGCGCCAAATTGGCAGCTGGTAGGATGAAACCCGTCGCTTCGGCCGGAGTCGTGGTGTGAATCTGCAACACAGACTTCTGGTTGGTTGCTCCGAGGGTTGGGCCTTTTGGCCGTGCTGAAAAATGCTCAAAATCGCGCGTTCGTCTAGCATTCTGGTGGCGAACAGTGGCAAGCTTTGCGGGGACGATCCTGAGGAGCGGAGTTCGATGGACGGCGGCCCTCCGAGTACAATCCACACGTGCCTGGATGAAATTGAACGAATAATACCAGGCCGGGTCAGCTCGGCTCTGTCCGTTCGCGATCACCACAGCCACGCGTTGACGTCGCTGCCGCCGCAACGGCCCGATGCCGTCGTGTGGCCGGAAACGACCGCGGAGGTGGTGCTGATCATCAAAGCGGCGGCCGCCCATCGCATCCCGGTGATCGCGTTTGGCGCCGGGACTTCTTTGGAAGGCCACGTCAACGCCCCGCACGGCGGCATATCCGTTGATTTATCCAGACTGAACAGGATCATAGAGATCCGGCCCGACGACATGGACTGCACCGTCGAGGCCGGTGTCACACTCCAGCGGCTGACCGCGGAGCTGCGCAATACCGGCCTGTTTTTCCCGCTCGATCCGGGCGCGGACCACGCCACGCTCGGCGGGATGGCCGCCACCCGCGCGTCCGGCACAACCACGGTGCGCTACGGCTCAATGCGCGAAAACGTCGTGTCGCTGACCGCCGTCATGGCCTCGGGCGAAATCGTGCGGACGGCCCGGCGCGCCAGAAAGTCGGCCGCGGGCTATGATCTGACCAAACTCCTCGTTGGCTCGGAAGGCACGCTCGGCCTGATCACCGAACTGACGTTGAAACTCTACGGCGTGCCCGAGGTCACACTGTCGGCCACGGCCGCCTTTGAAACCGTCGCTGCGGCGACCAGAGTGGCCACGCAAGCCATCCAATGCGGCCTCGGCGTCGCCCGGCTGGAGTTATTGGACAGCGTTCAAATTCAGTGTGTCAATAGCCGGTCAAAGCTCGGTCTCGAGGAGCGGCCAACGCTTTTTGTCGAATTTCATGGCTCCGGCCCAAGTTGCAGCTACGATTTCGAAGCCTTCCGGTCGCTCGCCCAAGCCGAGGGCGCAAGCAGCGTGCGATCGGCCTCAGATGAGGCCGGCCGCAAGCTTTTGTGGCGGGCCCGGCACGACGCGTTTTGGGCCGTCAAAACCGCTTGGCCCGGCAAGCAGGTGCTCGTCACCGACGTCGCCGTGCCGCTCTCGCACCTGGCCGCAGCCGTCACGGAAACGGCAGAAGATACCGCCCGCAGCGGTCTCATTGCCCCCATCGTCGGGCACGTCGGCGATGGCAATTTCCACGCGATTATCGTTTTTGATCCAGCAGATAGCGTCGAGGCCATGAAAGTTAATGCTTTTCTCGACCGGCTGGTCGCGCGCGCCCTGGCGCTCGATGGCACCGCCACCGGCGAGCACGGCGTTGGCCAAGGCAAGATGCGCTTCATGGCCGCCGAACACGGCTCGGGCGTCGCCGTGATGCGGGCCATCAAGACAGCCCTTGACCCGCTCGGCATCCTCAATCCGGGCAAGATTTTCTAAACGAACACCTCGCGCTCTAGTTGTTGATTTCGCCGCATTTTTTACGGCGAAAGAAGCCTTTGATCGGCCTGCAAATGGAAGAGCTTATTAACGCCGCCGTGCGAAAACTCAGCTGTTGTGCGCCCGGACCTCCTGGCGCGATCGCGCGTGCGTTATCGGCAGGTTGGTTCAGTCAATGGCAGTCAAGATCAAGCGGGAGCGGCCAGATCAGCGGCGGCACCACCGGGTCACTGCGCCACTCTTCGTCAGAGTGGACGGCCACCAGTTGCGGGCCTCCGATTGGTCGCTTGGCGGCGTACGGCTTGAGAACTTTCCCGGCGATCTTCCCGCAGCCGGCAGCGAACAGCACTATCAGCTGACCTTGCCGTTCCAAGGCTTCGACGTGTCGTTTGACGTCAAGGCCGAGGTCGTGCGCGTCAACCCGGTCACCAAATCGGTCGCCACCCGCTTCACCGAAATCGGCGAGCGTGAGCGCGAGCTCATGCAGCATTTCATCGAAGAGCTGGTGCGCGGCTCGATGTCCGATGTCGAGGACACCATCCAGCGGATCGACGTGCCCGTCACGCCCGCCAAGCTCGAGCCCGACGCCAAGAACCTGCCAGCCAATCTGCCCTTGCGCCGCTGGCCGGTGAAAACCGCCGTCATGACCGGCGTCTACGCCATCGCCGGTCTGATGATTTTCGGCTACGCCGGATTGCTCGGCTATTCAAACATCTACCGCATGGAAATTCAGACCGCGGTCATCACCGCGCCGGTCGAAACGGTGACGGCCCAGACCGACGGCCAAGTGGCATGGGCAGACGTAAAACCCGGCGATCAGGTCAAAGCCGGCGACGTGGTCGTCACGGTCGTTGACAACCAGCTTGAGCGCGAAATTGAGCTGGCCGATATCGCGGTGCAGGAGCGCAAAGCGGAACTCGCCTCCTTGAAGCGGCGCCATTCCGATGAGCTTGAAAAGCTGCGCGGCTTTGCAACCGTCGAAATGAAAAACGTCCGCCAAAGCAAAGTCGAGTTTGACGGCCTGACCGAACAGCTGGCTCTAGCCGAGCAGCAGTTGGCGCGCCTGCAAGGCTTGAGCGACAAAGGCTACGCCACGGCGTCGAAGCTCGATGAGGCCCGCAAGCAGGTGATCGGGCTCAAATCCCAGCAAGAGAGCCGCCGCATCGAATTGGCGTCCCAGGTCGAACTCGCCGACCAGAATATCGGCAAGCGCATGTTCAACGGCCGCGATATTGTCGGCGACTCCAGTGAGATCGAGGAAAAGGTCCGCCTCGCGGAGCACGAAATTCAATTGGCTGAGAAGCGCGCGCAGTCCTACGTCAAGCAGCGCACGCGCGCCGCCGCCACGGCGCCGTTCGACGGCACGCTGCTTGATCTGCCGCGTGTCGATCGGGGGGCTGTGCGCAAGGGCGATACCATTGCCATCATCGAGCAGCGCCGTGACCGCCACGTCTCGGCCTATCTGAACCAGGATGAAATTCTCAAAGTCGGGCTCGGCGACGAAGCCCTGCTGTTTGTCCCGGCGCTGGGTGAAACCCTGAAAGGCCGGGTGCGGGAAATCGATCGCACCAGCGGATTTATGCGCGAACAAGGCGACCGCAATGGGCCAGGCTACAGCTGGCGCGGGCCGACAGACCGCTCCGCCAAGATCGTCATCGAATTCGAAGACCCAACGCTGGTTGCCGATTTCGAGCGCTACCGCTCCGGTCTTCCCGTCGTCGTGGTGTTTGAGGC
>JANMOL010000096.1:0-2785 GCA_031369245.1 Hyphomicrobium sp.
GCTAAAATGATTCATGTTCAGCCGCAAGTCAGGTCATCGAGTTTATCTTGTTCGCACCGTGTCATTGGCCGAGAACTTGACCTGCAGAGATAACGCCCTCTCAAACCTCCTCCGCAATCGGCGCGCCGCTTTCGTCGACGAAGGCGATGCGGATCATGTTGGTCGCTCCCGGGCTACCGAGCGGAATGCCAGCGGTGATCAGGATGCCGTCGCGGGCTTTGACAAGGCCCTCTTCAAACGCAATGCGGCAAGCTTTGCGGACCATGTGCGAAAGGTTTTCGGGATCGCCCGTCAAAATCGATTGCACACCCCAGACCAGCGACAAGCGGCGCGCGGTTGATTCAACCGGGGTCAGGCCGATGACCGGAATGCCCGGGCGCTCGCGCGTGACGCGCAGCACGGTCGAGCCGGTGGCGGTGTAGCACACGATGGCGCCAAGCTTGACGGTATCGGCAATCGCGGACGCGGCGGCGGCGATGGCGTCGGCACCGGTCGGCAGCGGCTCGGTTTGCGTGGCGTACAGGATCGCCTCGTAAACCGGATCGTGTTCGACCTCGATGGCGATGCTGTCCATCATTTTGATGGCTTCGGTCGGATATTGCCCGACCGCGCTTTCGGCCGACAGCATGATCGCGTCGGCGCCGTCGAACACGGCGGTCGCGACGTCGGAGACTTCGGCGCGCGTCGGCATCGGTGACGAGATCATGCTTTCCAGCATCTGGGTTGCGACGATGACCGGCTTGCCGGCCGCGCGCGACAGCCGCGTGATGCGCTTTTGAATGCCGGGCACCTTTTCGACCGGCATTTCGACGCCGAGATCGCCGCGCGCCACCATGATGCCGTCGGAGGCCGCGATGACCTCTTTGAGATCGGCGACGGCGGACGGCTTTTCGATTTTCGACAGGATCGCGGCGCGCGTGCCGATCAGCTTGCGGACATCGTGTAAATCTTCGGCGCGCTGCACGAACGACAGCGCGACCCAGTCGACGCCGAGCTTCAAGGCGTGGGTCAGGTCGTTCTTGTCTTTCTCGGTCAGCGGGCTGATGGCCAGCAGGGTATCGGGCATCGAGATGCCCTTGCGCGAAGCCAGCATGCCGCCGGTCGTGACTTCGGCGACGATCTGCACGTCGGTCGCCTCGATCACCTTCATGCGCAGCTTGCCGTCGTCGAGCACCAGGTTGTGGCCCGGCTCGATGGCTTCGAAAATTTGCGGATGGGGCAGGAACACGCGTTCAGCCGAGCCCAGCATTTCGTTGCGGTCGAATTTGAAAATCGTGCCGGTTGGGACCTGCACGCGGCCGGTTTGGAATTCGCCGACGCGGAACTTGGGGCCCTGCAAGTCGGCCAGAATGCCGATCGGGTGCCGGTGGCGCGCGGCGCAGGCGCGAACGGTATTGTAGAGCGTTTTCGAGCCGTCGTGGGACGAGTGGCTCATGTTGATGCGGAAGACATCGACGCCGGCAAGAAACAAACGCTCCACCATTTCGGGGGAGGCAGATGCGGGTCCAAGCGTCGCGACGATCTTGACCCGGCGGTTACGTCTCATTTTTCTTGTTTTCCTTGGCCGTCAGGGTCGGTGAGGCGGATAGTCCATTCTTTTGCCTCGCCGGTGTCCACTTCAAAAAATCCCGTGCGCTTATATCCGCGTTTGGGACATTCCTGAACCCCCCGTATCGCGAACGATTTTTCAGCCGTGCACATGTCGTTCTTGCCGCCCCATTCGCCGCCGCGGTCATAGTCGATGGCGTGGACGTAGACGAAGCGGCTGGGGACCGCGCCTTTGAGCAGCGTTTCGCAGGTTTGCGAGGCGATGTTCCACCAGCCTTCAGTCGCCCAGCCGGTGTTATCCTGGTAGCCGATCGAGACGCCGACGCGGCTGGCGGTCGAATTGCACAGTTTGAGGTCGGCGTAGGCTTTGGGAACGGCCAGCGCCGCAACGGCCAGCAGGGCTGCGGTGATGGTTTTGATGTGCGGCGAACAACGGTCGTTCAAGCGTTGTCTCCTGGGTGCGCGGATCAGCGGGCGTGGATCGGGCGTGACGCGGCTGACGGGCCGCGCGAAGAAAGAGGCCGCGCACTGGCGCGCTGCCGCATCACGGGTCGACGAGAATGACGCGGAAATCGTTGACGTTGGTCTGTGTCGGACCGCACAGAATGAGATCACCGACCGGCCGGAAAAACCCCGTGGAATCGTTGTTCTCCAGGAAGTGGGCGGCATTGAGATTATGGCCTGCGGCGCGCGCCAGTGTGTCGGGGAAAACCATGGCGCCGGCTGGATCGCCAGCATTTCCGCCGCCGCCGTCGATGCCGTCGGTATCACCTGCAAGTCCAAAAATGCCGGGCGTGCCGTTGAGCGCAATCGCCAGGCCGAGCGCGAATTCCTGGTTTGGCCCGCCAGAGCCATTGCCTTTGACGGTGACGGTCAACTCGCCGCCCGACAGTATCGCAACTTTCTCGCCGCGGCGTTTGGCATCGAGCGCCATGGCGGCTTGGAACTTGGCGACCTCGCGGGCTTCGCCTTCGAGGCTGTCGCCGAGGATGTCAACGCGATAGCCGCGGGCGCGGGCGATTTTTGCGGCGGCCTCGATCGAGGCTTTGGGGGCTGCGACGATTTTATAGTCCGAGGACGAAAGCTTGGGGTCGCCGGTTTTGACGGTTTCGTTGGCCGGGTCGTTGAGGGCGCTGGCGATCTCTGGCGTGGGGGTGATGTTCCAGCGTGCCAGGACGGCGCGGGCATCGGCCAGCGTCGAGCGGTCGGCGACGGTTGGGCCCGAGCCGATCTCGTC
>JANMOL010000610.1:0-4506 GCA_031369245.1 Hyphomicrobium sp.
GGGTCGAGGCCCAGCCGCCGGGCGGTTCTTGCCCCGACCACCAGCGCGAGAATTGCCGCCACATATCGACCGGCAGCCAGGTGCCGTCGCGATGCGTGACCGGCGCGCGATAGTCGGCAATTGTGAATTTGTATTCGATGAATACCGATCCGGTTCGCAAGCGCAGCTCGAGGCCGAGCAGGGCCTGCGCAATCGGGCCGGTGTATTGATACTCGTAGGTCCGCGCCGGATCCGTCAGCAGATGCAGCTCGGAGTGCGGCAGCGAGATCCCGGCGCCGATCCCGGCATAGGGTGCAAACCGCCCGAAGGGTGCAAATCGCAACAGGCCATTGAGCGTCAGCATGTTGTGGCCGTGCGTAAACTCAAGCTTGTCGAAGAAGTCTGCGACCTTGCCCTTTACTGGCGCGGGCTTGCCGTCGAGCGTGCCGTCGAATTGGGTCTCGGGCGTCATCGGCGCGTAGGCTTTGGAATGGGTGAAGTCGACCATCGTGCCAAAGCGCCCGCCGTCCGCCCAGTGCTGGATGCGCGCCCCGTAGTAGAGCGGGTTTTCAAAGGGCTGGGTGTACCAATTGACCTGTTTGATCGTCAGGTCGTGGACGCCGGATTTCTCGAACTTGAAGTCGCTGGGGTAGTGATACGGCGCGCCGAGATAGGCGCCGAAATTGGTTTCCCGGCCGGGCTCGAGCGCGCTCGATGCCGGTGCGACGGCTGCGGCAAGACGTGCGGCGTCATCGCGCTCGTTTGGCATCGCAGCGGCGACGATCAATAGGCCCATGGCGGCAATCGCCGGGAGGGCGGCGATCATGCGCGGAGGCGCAAAGCCCGTTGCAGGGCGCGCGTGCAGATTTTTCCAAGACCCTGTTCGTGCCGCCGTCATCGTCACGTGCCCTTCATCGCACCCATCTCCCCACAGATGCGGTGGTAGTCATAACGCTCGCTCGTGGCAAATAGATTGAACCGCGCACAGGTGTTTGCGCCGTCGCCTATGACGGTGGCGCATTGCCGGAAAAGGCCGTCAGCATGGCGAGCACGGCGGTGATTTGCGGGGCATTGCGCGTCAAATAATCCGGCCCCGTATAGCCCCACCAATCCCAGCAGGCCTGTGGATTAAGAGCGGTCGTTGCAACTTGCGGAAACAGGATGACGAGCTTGTTGGTATCGGCCCACCGCGCAAAGCCGGTTTCTTTGATGAAGGCGTCGCCGACGGTTTCGCGGTTTTGCGCGCAGCCATGGAATGCAATGTGGACGCTGCAGGCTGCGTCCGTGCGGCAGGCCGGTGGAACGTAAATGACGCCGTCGGCGGCCAGGCCGTTGTCGCGGCCCGGTTTCTCAAATGGCCGTTGATCGAAGGTAACGTAATCACCAGACGGCGTGGTCGCCCGCGCATTAAGCGATCCGTAAATGTGCGCCAGCAGTGCGCCGGCCTGATCATAGTCGCAATCGACGACGTAGGGATCGCCCGATCGCTGGCAGGCGCCGCCCGCATCATCGGTCACGAAGGCATGTCCGGCTGGGACATCGGTGACGAGTTTGATATTTTCTGGGGCCAAGCCAAGCTTGCCATAGAATGCGGCCACGGCTTTGACGATCGACGGCACCACCGTGCGGTCCGATTGGCCGGTGAAAAGGTAGACGCGGTGTATGGTGACATCGCTAATCGGATCGATATCGCCGGTGGTGGCGCGCTGGGCGGCTTTCCCGGCCAGCGTGTCAGGATTAGCGACGCCCCAGATGCCAAGCAGATCGAGCATGCAGCCGTTGATGGCTTTGCCAAGATTGAGCAGCGCCGTGCCGGTTCCGGGCATCGTGCCAGCAAACACGCTCTCCGAACAGCCATAGGGTCCGCCGGCGATGATCGCTGCGCCCTTGACGAGCTTGGCGTGTGCCATCTCGAATTGTCCGGCCATGTACGCGCCTGACGAAATGCCAGAGACCGACGTGTTGTCGAGCCGCAGATTTAATTTCGGCAACGCCACCGCGACGTTTTCAGACCTGCGCGGATTGCAATAGGCGGTGAACGCTGCAATCGACAGCGCGACGGCGACTGCTGCTCCTCGCAGGATCGGATTTTGAAATGTCGGCTTCATGGCCCTCATCCTCGGGTGCAAAACGTGCACCCTTAGACTAGCGCTGCCGGGCGGCCCGCGGGGCGTGCCAAATGCGCGCTATTTGATGCGGAATGACACGCGATCGACGCGGCCATTGGCGTCGATCACGGTCAATTTGGCAAAACCTGCGGCCGCTGGTTGCCAAGCCACGTCGCGCGCATGGGGATCAGAGGCGATCGGTGCGCCATCGACCAGCCAGGTCAGCGGCAGCGCGCCGCCATCGGCCTTGAGCGTCAGCGGTCCGCTGTCCAAATCCGCGCTCTCGATTTCGGCGCGATCGGGCGGGAACGCGATCAGCACGGGTTGTTCGAGATAGGGGCCGCTTGCGGTCTCATCGCCCGGTTCGCGCCAGCGTTTGAGCGGGGCTGGCAGGTCGGCGGACGCCATCGTCACCGCGCCCTTGGGGGCCGGCGGCAACGGCGTGCGCTTTTCAGAAATGCGCTGGAAGGCGTCAAACAAAATGGGTGCGGCGGCCGTGCGGCCCATCATGCCGGGCACGCTCGTGCCATCGGGCCGCCCAACCCAAACTGCGGCCACATGGCGGCCGTCGTAGCCAATCGCCCAAGCGTCGCGGTAGCCATACGAGGTGCCGGTCTTGTAGGCGAACCGTCCGCCCTTGGCATTCAGCGGCGGTGGCGCGTCCTTCAAAATATCCGTGACATACCAGGCGGCGACCGGCGCCATCAAACGGCGGGCGTTGACCAGGCCTTTGACCCGCGTTTGAGCAGCGACTTTGAAGCGCTCGTCATAACGCCAGGTCAGCGTGATGGCATCGCCGCCGCGCGCCAGCGTTGCGTACAGCTGGGTCAAGTCAGTCAGCGTCAGTCCGGTGCCGCCGAGCGCCATCGCCAGCGTCGGCTCGGATTTGTCAGGAAAGCGCGCCGTCACGCCCGCGCGGCGGAAGCGGCCGGCGAGTTTTCCTGGCCCGACGCGCGCCAAGACACGGACCGCTGGGATATTGAGCGACTGTGACAGGGCTTCGCGCATCGAGACCGTGCCGTGAAACGTCTCGTCGAAATTTTTGGGCGCGTAGCTGCCAAAGCGCACTGGCCGGTCTTCGATCAGGGTTTCGGGCTGGGCGAGACCGGCTTCAAAGCTCAGGCCGTAGATAAACGGCTTCAATGCTGATCCTGGCGATCGCACGGCAGCCGTCATATCGACGGCGCCTTGGCGGCTGGCATCGAGATAGCCCGGCGATCCGACGTGCGCCAAAATCTCACCCGTGGTGTGATCGGCAACGACAATGGCGGCTGAAAGTTTCTCGCCCTGCAGCCGGGCTTGTTCGGTCGCGAGATCTTCGAGTGCTGCTTGCAGGCGGCGATCGATGGTTAGTTTGTGGACGCTGAGGGACGGATCGCGCGCCAATTCGCTATCGGTGAGATGCGGTGCCAGCTTTGGAAATTCGAAGCGCGCCAGCGGTACGCGCTCGGCCTTGGCTTTGTCCGCTTCTGCCGCACTGATCGCGCCTGTTTCGACGGCGCGGCTCAAGACGCGATTGCGGGCCCGTTCGGCGGCTTTCGGATTGCGATCGAGGCGGCGCATTTCGGGCGACTGCGGCAACGCGACAAGAAGCGCTGCTTCGCCCATCGACAGCCGCCGCGGCTCTTTGCCGAAATAGGCCAGCGAGGCCGCCCGCAGACCTTCGATGTTGCCGCCGAACGGCGCCAGCTGCAAATACAGCCGCAGGATTTCGGTTTTTGTCAGCGCCCGTTCGAGCTGCAGCGCACGCACCATCTGGCGGAGTTTGCCGCCTGCGGTCCGCTCGTGCTTGCCATCGTCAAGGCGAGCGACCTGCATCGTCAGCGTTGATGCGCCCGAAACTAGCCGTCCGTGACGCACGAACTGTGCAACGGCCCGCGCCATCGCCTTCGCATCGACGCCGTGGTGGCTGTAAAACCGGCGGTCCTCAAAGGCGAACAGGATTTTCAGATAATGCGGATCGACGTCCTTTGGATCGAGCGGCAAGCGCCAGCGGCCATCGGTGGTGGTGTAGGGGCGCAGCAGAGTGTTGTCACGATCGACCATGGTGACTGAGAGCTGCTGTGCCGCCGTCAGCGACAACGGCCCGATGTCGGCCAGCGCCTTGCGATACAGTGCGTAGCCTGAGGCGGTGGCGCCTATCGCCACCGCCGCGAGCCCGATTGCGGTCCGCAAAAGCCAAGTCTTGCATGTTGCGAACCGCATCACGGCTGCACTTCCTTCGCGCCGACCGTCAGCGTGCCAGCGGCCGTGCGGGCGTAGCGTTCGGGCCGGTACATATCCTCAACCGTGGCGGCTGGGTGGACGAACGTGCCCGGCGTCACCGCCCGCACGATGTAGGCAACTGTTGCCGTTAGTGCCGGTGGCTTGATGGTTGCGGCACTATCCACGGCCGGCACGGCTGGCGCATCGCCCGGCG
>JANMOL010000106.1:0-2029 GCA_031369245.1 Hyphomicrobium sp.
CTCGGCGTTGGTCAGCCGCCGCAGCAGGCCTTTTTTATCTTGCACGATGGGGCGAAAGCGCTTGAACCCGGGGCTGCCGAGCCCGGGGTCCTGGGCGAACAGGAAATTGCCGCGCCAAAAGCGCGTGCGGGCCACCGTTCCGTCGGGCTGGCCATCGACGGCGCGGAACACGCCCGCCGCGTCACCGGTCTGCGCTATGCGCCGTGCGAGTACCAGAACATGCCTGTACGGATCGGCGTAGATCGTGCCAGGGCGCAGCGTTTCCTGCTTCAGCGTCACGGTATAATAGTCGGTGTTATCATCACTGGCCGCCGACCGGCCGTTACCGGAATGAACGGCGTTGGCGACGACCGAGCGCAGATAATATCCAAACGACGCGGTCAGCCCTTGCGGCTTGGCGGCAGCTTTAGCGGCTGGGCGTGCCGCCGGCGCACCGAACAACTCTGCAAGCACACCGGGCGCGTTTTTCTGTTCGGGTGTCGAGGCGTCAGGTTCCTCGTTGCGAATGCTCCACCACGCCGGGCACTGGGGGGCCTTTCCGCCGCCGCCGCACGAACACTTCGAGTAGCCGAAGGGCAGTCCCATCTTGAACGCGAAATATGCGCGCAAGACATAGGGAAGGTCGGCGCAGTCGGGGCGAATGATGAGGCCCTTTTCGTCTTCGCCAAGACCCAAATGGTTGAACAGGATATTGCGCGACCGGTCGCGTAATACCTCATGCAGAGCTGGCCACGACAGCGCCACGTCAATGGGCGCGTCGAACAGCGTCTCAATCCATGCGGAATACAAGTTCTCGTTCGCGCGGCTCCAAGTGTCGCGCACGGGCCAAATGCTCTTCGAGGCCGCGCGCGGCGGCGGCGGTTTGGCACTGTGCACGGCGATGTCGCGGGTGATTTTGCTGCACGCCGCCGGAGCGCCATCGCGCGTCAGTGTCGCGTGCCACGTGCCTTCGGCGGGTGAGGCGACCTCGGCGAGCCAGAAATACGGCGGGCCGCCGTGCCGCTCGCGCGATGTGGCAGCGATGTTGCCATCGGGCGCGATCAGCGAAAGCTCGCCCTCGAGCGGCTGCTCGGCTGTGAAAACGACGCGCAATGGCGCACCCTTCCACGGCCCGACCGGGGAAGACAGGATCGCCAGTTCGGCCGAGTCTTCACAGTGGCCGGATTGATCTTCGGCGCGCGCGTCGAGGGTTGAGGCGACGCATGCGCTGGCTGCCAGCAACCCTGCTGCCGCAGCCTTAAACTGGCGTGCAAAAAACAATGGAGCCCCCTTGGTCGTCCGCGCATGTTTTGACAGTATTGTGAAAGGTGTGGCTGAACTACGGGAATATTCAACGCTCAGCGAACACCACGGCGCCATCATCGGCCGCCACCCGTCAAAGGTCTGTGGAGGCTGGCCAGCACGGCCACAGTGCTGGGTGCGGGTCAAAAACCGACAGTCCCGCGGACATTCTCGCGCCACCCGTGTCGCAAACTTGCCTCACCCTCGCCCCGCCCTTGCCTGAGCCTTGCGCCCGGCCCGCCAGTCAGGCAAACGGCCATATCCGCGGATACCGAGCGTGATGACGCGAGCTCACACCTAGCGGTTGCCCCAGCACGGGTCTTTGCCTACGCTGATGCCGCGCGGACAAACCGTCCGCCGATCTGCAACCGGCAAAAGTTCTTTTCATGAGCCCGCTCTCGTCGTTCATTACTCTTATGGCGGGCGGGCTGTGGCATTGGCTGCTCGTGGCTTTTGTTATCGGCTATGGCCTCGGGTCGATCCCGTTTGGTCTCATTCTCACCAAGGCCGCAGGCCTCGGCGATGTGCGCGCCATCGGCTCTGGCAACATCGGCGCGACGAACGTGCTGCGCACCGGCCATAAGGGGCTGGCTGCCGCAACGCTGCTGCTCGATGCCGCCAAAGGTGCTGCCGTCGTGGTGCTGGTCGATCACTGGTACGGGCAAGCGCCCGCTATGCTGGCCGGGCTTGGTGCATTGCTCGGCCACATCTATCCGGTGTGGCTGAAATTCAAAGGCGGCAAGGGTGT
>JANMOL010000140.1:0-6204 GCA_031369245.1 Hyphomicrobium sp.
GATGTCGCTCACGACGAGCCGCCCAGTCCGTGTTCCAGCGGTTCCCGAAACGTAAAGGATCGTCACCCGGCCAACACCGGCGCCGGTCTACGATGTAATCGACAAGCCAACGGTATCGTAAGGCGCATTATCGCTCGCACCGTCGATGTTGCCATCGAACTGTTTGCCGTTGGCCAAGTTGGTGATCGAATATGTCTGGCCCGCGACCTGTCTGGGCGTCGCCGTGATGTTCGCACCCACCAGCAGCACGCCGTTGATGTCATAGGCCTGCACGATCACGCGGTCGTCCCAGGTCCCCGCGTCAATATTGCGAAGGTCAAACTGCGCCGTGATCACGCCCAAAGGGAACGCGCCGGCATTGAAGATGATCTCGGTTGTCTGCCCAGCGGTCGTACTCGTCGTCTGGGCGCGAAGCTGAAGGCCCGGATCGCCGGTTCCACCGGTCGCAAACGTGCTATCGTTTGTGATCGTGCCGGTACCCGTCGTCCTGATCGTGACGGCGTTTGTCAAAGCGCCGATGGTATACGTCGTACCGGCCGCACCAAACGTGTGGTTACCCACCAGCTGCCAATCGAGAATAGCTGTGCCGGGGGCCAATCGGCCCTCCCACGATTGCAGTTGAAGCGCCGACGTCTCGATCGCACCGGCGCTGGCTTCAAGCACCCAGTCGCCGCCGAGGTCGGCTGCACCCGTCACGTCGATCGACGCGGCGACGTCCGCGCTGGTTTTGTCGGCAAAGGCTTTGATGAAAGCGTCACCGTCTAAACCCCTTCCGATATCGCAGCCATAAATCAGAATATCGCCGGTTTCGCTCAGCGCCTGCCCGATCGCAGTAAGCTGCGCCTGGTAATCAGAAAGGCTCTCAGTCGTGATCACCTCGTTCCCGAGATAGAGAGTGCCCGCACTGCCGTGCGAGACGATATGGATCGAGCCAATGTCGGTGCGGCCTGCCAGATGGCTGGCGATTTGCTCAAGACCGCTGGAGTTATCGTCAATCAGAATGATTTCGGCAGACGCATCGATCTGCGAAACGATCTGGGCGATGTTCTCGACGTGCTGATCGATGAAAACAATGGTGACGGGGCCGTTGGGCGCCGCGGCTGGTCCGGCCGCTGCCATCGTCAGAAGATCGCTGGCGGACGGTTCTGTGGCGGACGCATCACCGGCCGGCGCTGAAGCAGCCGCCGCAACGTCTGCCTGCTGGTTGCTGTCCGTTGCAGCCGGCTCAACGCCGCTGCCCGCCGTCGCGTCGGATGCTGGCTGATCGGCCACCGCTGCAGCCGTTGCTGCCGCCGCGCCATCGAAGGCCATTCGCGGCTCAAGCGTCCGGTATGACATCGTCGAATAAAAGCCGCGCAGCAATTCATCGACCGACATTCTCGATGAGTGTGCAGTGACGGTTTCAGGACGCACAGGCTTGTTCATAGGATGACCCACGGGGTTGCACATCCGCATCTGCGCGGATTGCGGGTATTTACATCCTTGATATGATCGCAAAATTCTTTGTAAGGTCTTTATGGCTGGGGAATAATTGAACGTTCCTCGATCTAGATGCTATTTTCTATTCACCCATTTCCGAATTAATAAATGAATTTCAATACATTTTTTATCCGCAATGATTATTGAAAAATGAAGGAACATGTTTCAATGCCAGTCAATGGCTCACATTGTAATGCAGCATGAAGAGGCCTGCTGAGCGGCCGCTTTGACCGGGCTCAAAAGCCGCTTTCGCGCACCAGCACGGCGGCGATCTGCTGCCACGCGCGGGCCGCCAGGCTTTGCGCCTCGCCCGCCATCTGCACGGTGCCGCGCACCGAGTGGCCCGGGCTCTCGGCATTCAGTTCTGATTTGAGAACCGTCAGATAAACGGCATGGGCGGGCGTCAGGCGATTCTGCCCGCCAGCACCCGCATGCGGACGAACAGGAATAGGCCCGCCATGGGTCGATGCCAACTCCGGCATATCGATCGAGGCCGCACTCGCCTTGACGATATCCTGCAGCCGGACCGGAACGGGATCAAATCCCGGCAAATCGGCGATAAACCGCCCGTTGACGCTTTTACCAATGCGGCCGACATCGTGTTCGGCCATATAGCCGCGCGCCACTAACCCATCCCCGCCGCGAATAAGCGCGACGACCTCCGCCCGGCCAATCGTCCGGCCGGGATGCACAGCGCTGTTGAATTCAGCAACCACACCGGACGCCGGCGCGACGATGGTCAGCTCCTGGCGTTCACGCGTCAGCCCCGCGATCTCCGATTGCGCAGCCTTTAACTCTTGTTCCATCACCAGACTGCGAGCGCGGTCTTCTTGATCGGCGGCGCGGCGGGCAAGGCGCATCTGCACGAGCGCCAATTTGCGTTGCGTCAAGGCCAGCTGATGGTCAGTTTCGGATGACCGCAGCACGACCAGCACGTCGCCCTTGGCGACGATATCGCCAGCCGCGACCTTGACCACTTCGACGAGTCCCGCGCGTTGCGGATACACCCGCGCGATTTCAGAGGCTTCGAGCACCGCCGGAATAGAAATTTGCGTCGACCACGGCACCAGCGCCACCGCCAGCAGCGCCACCGCCGCCGCCGCCGTCGCCTTCGAGCGCCGCGTGGCGCGGATGGCGCGGCCGTCCTGCCACCAGCGCTGCAGTTCGGACGCCACCGGCCGCACAATAAAATAAATGATCTCGACCAGAAACAGCACGATGCCGAGTGCCTTAAAAGCCATGTGATAGACCAGCACAGCGATGCCGGTGAACACCACCAAGCGGTAAAGCCAAACGGTCCACGCGTAGATCGTCAGCGTCCGCGCCGTCGCGGGCGGCAGCCGTTCCGGCGGCGGCAACTGCACATCGAACAGAATTTCGCGCATCCGCCACTGCCCGAACGCGAAGGCGCGGGCCTGAAGATTCTCAACCCCAATGGCGTCCGCAAACAGATAATAGCCGTCAAACCGCATCAGCGGATTGAGATTGACGACGAGGCTCAGCAGCCAGCCAACGGTTGCGATCGAAAACGCCAGGCCCTTGAGAATGCCATCGGGCAGAAAGGCCCACAGAAACGTCGCCAGACATGCAAGCGCGAGTTCGACCAGCACGCCCGCGCTGCCAATCGCCAGACGCTCGCGCCGGCTTTGCAGCCGCCAGGCATCCGTGACATCGGTATAGAGCACTGGAAACATCACAAGGAAGCAGATGCCCATGCTCGGCACGCGGCAGCCATAGCGCATAGCCGTATAGGCATGACCAAGTTCGTGCGCGCTTTTGACAAGCGCCAGCGCCACGCCATAGGTCGCAGCCCCCTGCCAGGAAAACGAATATTGGAACGTCGTCGCGAACGCGTCCCACTGGCGCGAGACGAGATACAATCCAGCCAGCCCGATGCACGCCACCAGAATCGCAAAGCCGCGCGTATACAGCGGCGCGACGGCCGGCAGCGTGCGCTTGAGAAAGGCTTCGGGATGGACCAGCGGCAGCTTGATATAGAGATAATTGTGGATCATCCACATCATCCAGCCGTGCTCGGCCCGCTTCGCCCGCTCGGAAAAATTCTGCCAGCCGCCCGCGGCCGGTTCGACAGTCAAACTGTTGTCGCTGAGAAACGCCACGAACCGCTTGAACTCGTCATCGGACACACCGTGATGGAAAACCTGCAGCATCGTTTCTTTGAACGCGCTGACGGTCACACCGCTTTGCCATTGCGACAGCAGCTGGTAGGCCGCTTCATCGATTTGTATGTAGCGATGCTGGACTGGATCAACGATCAGCCAGCTCGGCGCGCCATCGGCAGCCGGTGCCCCGCGCTCCAATTTCAGTTCCTGACGCAGCTCTGGCAGGATCGCCGGCGGCGCTGGTTTGGCGAGATCTGGCTTTGCGGGTACTGGCTGCACGGCTACAGCCCCGTCCACTGCCTGACGGCCGTAATCGGCCGCCGGAACAGATACAATCCGAGCGCCACATCGCGGCCGGAAATCTGCGCCGTGCCGCGAACGCCCAGGCGCGGCAATGCCCGCGCGCTATCGCTCTCCAGCGTCGCGACGACCCGGAACGACGTCACGTCGTTGTCGCCGACCCTGGCTTTGTAGTCGGCGCGCTTGACGGCGGCGTGCCACGGCGTCAGCGGATCGCTGTCCAAGAACAATTTAACGCGCGCTCCAGGCGACAGCGCAATGGCGTCAGAGACCGGCAGTTCGATGCGGGCTTCGATGGCCGTTTCGTCCGCGACCTCAAGCATCCGTTCGCCGACCGCAACCGGCCGCCCAACCAGATCACGCTTATCGCCATACATGGCGATGCCGTCCCGTTGCGCGCGGATGCCAGCTTTCGACAACAGCTCGGCGGCAAACTCGCGCCCGGCCAATTTCAATGCCAATTCGGCGCGCGCGATGCCAATCTCGTGCATGCCGCGCGGGTCGTCGAACGCCACTTGGTTGGCTTGCTTCAAGCGGGCTTCCGCAACCTGCACTTCGCGAGCCGCAACTTCCACGCGGTTGCGCAGCGTCGTGTCCGCGAGCTTGACCAAAAGATCGCCGGTTTTAACTTTTTGATTGGGCTCGACCAGCACGCTTTCAATCACCCCGTCGATCGGTGCTGCGACCACGAACGGATCGCGCGCCACGATTTCAACCGGCGCGAGGGCCGATAGCGGCACCGGCACGAACAGCAGCGCTGCCATAATGGCGGCGGCCGCGGCCGCGTGCCAGCGTGACAGCTTGAACAGACCGCCACTGAGCGTCCGCCGTGGACCTTTCAACGCCGCGAGTGCGTGCGCGTAGGTGGCTGCCAGCCGGTTGGCGATGACCAGGTCTTCACTCGCCCAGGCTTCTTCGCGTGCCAGCACCACGCCGCCCGCAGCTGCATGCGGCCCGTGCTTTAATGGGATCCAGACCAGCGAGCGGAACGGATAGGCCTCGGCGGCACCGTCACCACCTGATCCATCGAGTTCAAGCGCCCTCGTCGCCTCAAGACCGCCGGTGTTTTTGGCCCGTGCCGCAACCTGCTCGATCAGAATGACGAGCGGCGTATTGCGATCGACCGCCGGCAAGCTCGAAACGCCGCGAACTTCATAGCTACCCGTCATGCCGGGCAGCAGAATGAAGATCTGGCGGGCGCGCGTCAGCTTGCGCGTCTCGTTGGCCATTATAAAAATGAGATCGCGAACGTTGGCTGCATCGCGCGCATCGGCTTCAACCTTGAGCAGCGCCAGCAACGCCGCTTGGCCGTCGGCGGCCTGCAGCTTTGGCTTTGCGGTGACAGAGGCTTGACCAGATGCGGCAGCAGCGGGCCCAGCCGGTCTGGCTGGTCCGGCGGGTCCAGCTTGTCCGGCAGGTCCAGCTTGTCCAACCTTGACCGTGCCCATGGCTTTATCCATTTGAGGCTTTACCCATGTGCGGCTTTATCCATTCGGCGGCGTAAATTGGGCGCTGCCGCTCATGCCCGGCAGCACGTTCTCGGCTGGCCGGTCAAACACGGCGATGGCTTTGACCATCTGGCTGACGGCATCGACGGCGGCCCCCAGCCGAACGACGCGGGCCGCATAGTCGCCCTTCATTTCATCAACGTGGAACTTGAAGCCGGTATCTGGCTTCAGCCAGCTCAGCCAGTGCGACGGCACAATCAGTTCGATCTCCAGCCGGCTGTGTCCGACGATCACCAGAAACGGTTTGTTCGGCGCGGGCTGCTCGTAGAGATGCAGTGACAGCTCGGCGACGCGGCCATCAAACGGCGCAATCACATCGCACTGCTTCAGGCGGCTGTTGAGCGAACGGGCCTCCGCTTCGGCTTTCGAGGCCCGCGCGCGCGAGATTTCGACATCGTGCTTGCCGACCGCCCGGTAGGTCGAAAGATGCTCGTTGCTGTCGAGCGTCAGGTTCATTTCGCGCAACACGGCATCGGCCGATTGCGCTTCGGCGCGATAGCGTTCGCAATCAAAAGAGATCAGCAGATCGCCGGCCTTGAAGCTTTCGCCTTCGCGAAATCCGATTTTGGCGACCCGCGTCATCAGATCGGTCGACAGCGCCGCCTGATCGAGCGCCCGCACCACGCCACGAACCGGCACGCTGAAGTCGGCCACGGTGCTCGCCGCCGGCTCATCGGCGCCAACGAAGCTGGCGGTTGCCACCGCTGCAAAGCACACTGCTGCACAAGCTGCCAAGGCACCAAGTATGTTTTATGTGTTTCTTTGAGTTATAATACAAATATTTAATTAATAAT
>JANMOL010000153.1:0-2780 GCA_031369245.1 Hyphomicrobium sp.
GCTGGCCGCCGCGCAGTACGGCACGCTCAACGGTGACCACGCGCTGGTTGCGAAATTTTGACGGTTGCCTAAGCCAGCAACTTCGCCATCCAGGGCTCGATCCAGGCGTCTGAGCGGGGAAAGCGCGTGCAGTCGGCGGCAAACTCGTCCCGGGTGATATCGCGGCCGTCCCTAAACTTTGGCTCGGCGGCCCAATCGGCGGTGATTTGTGCGGTCCCATCAGGATGCAGGCGCAGCGTCGCCTCGTGCCACAGACCGCGCACCGCGTGTTGGCCGCGCGCGCGATCCTGGCGCGCCTTCTGGATGAGCGGGATCAGTTGAGCTTCCTTCGGGTGCGCCACCCAAGCGCCCTTAACATAAACGCCGGCTTCGCAGCGCGCGCCCGCGGCATGCAGCGAAATCCGCACCAGCTCCCAAGGCTTTTTACCGCGCGGAATTTCGCCATCCAGAAGCGTTGCGATCTCTCTAAGCGTTGGATCGGCGGCAATCCGTGCCCGTTGGGCTTTGCCATAGGTGTCGAAAAACGCCATGATATCGAGCGCGGTTCCCGTCGCCTGCGGCAGATCTGCAGCCGCATTGATCACTATCGTGGCCCTTGCGGCAAACGGCTGCTGCTTTGGGCCATCGGCTGGAAAGTCTTCAGGGTCCGCAATCAGATCGCCGGGCACGAAGTCGGGCCCGGGCGTGATCCACGCGTCCAAAAATGTTTTGAGATCCGGTGCGCAGGCCACGCATTGGCCTTCGCTATCGATGTTGACGACCGGCTGTGCATCCGGTGTCGCGCCGTCGTGGAACCAGAGCGCAATGCGCGAGCCATCGGCGAGATTGAAGATGGTGCCGAACTCGGCCCACAGATCCGCGCCATTCTCGATCCAATAGTCATCCATCCGGTCGCCGGTGACGCGGAAAGTGCCAAATGCGCCCCACGGCGCCTCACGAACAGCCTCCAGCACGTCAAGCACGAGTTGCGGAACGTCGCGTCCGGGCGGCCATTTTTTCTTGAGACCCGCGATATCGATCACGTCGGCGTATGTCTCAGCCATGCAAAACTCGACCCAATGGACGGGGTTGATCCCGGCACGGAGCTATCGCAAACGCGTTGTCCGGTCAATCAAGGTCCAAGTGCGAGCTACAGGGCAGTGCAACAGCAACCGATGCCGCCTGAAGTCATACCGGACGCTGATAGTGCGCACATTTTCCCCACGCGCTATCGCGGCAAGCACGGCAAATCCGTCAGCTTTCCTGTTGGCGCGGAAATCCTCTCGCGCGCGCTCGACGGCGTACCGCAGCACGCGCTGATCGGCTGTCACTTCACGGTTGGCGATATGGAGCGCCGCCCTGTCAAACACCTCGAGCACGTGATGCACGTGGTCTACAGTCGCCAAGTGCGTCAGTTCCATCACGGCCAATCGGCCGAAATCCACGCTGTCTTTGATCCGAAATGGGCGATCTCGGTCTTTGCCGTGCCAAGCCCATTGCGCCACCCGATCCAGACACTCTTGATCAGCGATGCGCTGCCCAGCATCGTGCGGTATTGGCTGATTGCGAATGGCAACGTCAGCGGCCGCGCCGGCAATCGGGCGCTCATGATCATGTTCAACACGATCGACGGCGTGCTGGTCTACGACACCCGCGACAACATCATGCCGGATCGCGACTAGCTGTTTTGCGCGCGGTGTATGGGCGTGCTGCCTTTGGGATGTTGCCTGAGGGCGTTGCCTGAGGGCGTTGCCCGAGTGCGTTGCCTGAGGGCGTTGCCCGAGTGCGTTGCCTGAGTGCGTTTCTGGCGTGTGGTGCGACCCAAGCGCCACAGGCTGTCGCGCGCGACCATTTGGACCTGGGCAGCGCAATGCGCGCCGTGGTCCAATCTGCGTCATATTGTTGGAGACACTGCCGGTCATGCGCACCCCCTGTTTGTCTTTGCTGATCATAGCGGCATGGTTGTCGTCGCCGGCGATGGCCGTCGCGCCGCCAGACCGCGCACTCAGCGGCCGCCTGCCAACGCACGTTTCGCCGGGCCGGGTTTATTTGGCTCAATCGACGGGCCCGCGGGGCACGGCTGGCACGCCCGCGCCGCAAGCCGCATCACCCGCCGCATCACCGGCCACATCACCGGCCGCACTATCAGGACCGCAAGAGGCCCCGCCATCGCCGCGGACCGAGCCGCGCCCCGAGGCGCGTAATGGCGCGCGTGCACCCGTCAATGACGCCTACGTGCCGCCAGCCAGCAATGGCGCTGGCAGTGGCTCTGGCAATGCGACTGGCAATGCCACTGGCAATTCTGCCCCGGCGCCGCGCCCGGCACCGGCCAGTCAAGCCGGCAATACCTATGGCGGGTCGTCCACGCAGCCGTGGAGCCAACCCGCACGGCCGGTGACGACGGTACCGGCTGCCACGGGCTCGATGGACGCGCGCGAGCCGTCGCTGCCGCGCCCGCCCGGATCGGTCAATCGCTGGGATAGCAGCGGCCCATCGGGCCCGCCCGCACGCGGGCCAGCACCCAAGTCTGATCCGTAGCGTCTGAGCCATAACGTCTGATGCTTGACGCCTGCGGTTAGACGGGCGCTCAACCCGCCCAACCGGCGATGGCCCTCCAAACGGCGGACCGTTGCGGTTTTTCTGCTTCCCGCGTATCTGCCCTTATGACCACGCTGCCGCCTGAGTCCGCCGTGCCCATCGCCCGCGTCGCTGATAGCGAGATCGCGGTTCTGATCACCCGCATGCGCGGCGGCGAGCGGCGCGCGATTGCCAGCGTCATCACCGAGCTTGAACGGCTGTCG
>JANMOL010000180.1:0-5199 GCA_031369245.1 Hyphomicrobium sp.
TGGTGGTGACGAGCGGAAAGCCTTTGGCCAAATCAAAGCGCATCTGATGGCCGAACACGCTCAGCGTGCCGGTGCCGGTGCGGTCGGTTTTTTTGATGCCCACGGTGCGCACCCGGCGCAGCAGATCGAGATATTGATACATGCCTGGACCATGCCCGATTCCGCGCGGGCAACACAAGCCGTTGGCGGCACCCGTCCTTTGGCGGCACCTGTCAGGCAGCCTGAAACACCGTGTCGGGCGCGGCCGACAGGGCCAGCACCACCAGCGCATTGTACATGCCGTGGCAGGCCATCGGCGCAATCAGGCTGCCGGTTTTATGGCGCAGCCAGCCGAGATAAACCCCGATCAGAAAAATTGCGCCGAGGCCGTAGAGCGAATATTGCGCGTGCAGCGCTGCCCAAAACGCTGCCGTCACCAGCACCGCGCCCGCCAGGCCGGCAGGCGACGCGCGCAGCACCCCGAACAGAAATCCGCGAAACAAAAATTCTTCGGCCAGCGGCGCGCCGATGGCGGCGGCGATCAGCATCAGCCACCAGGTCCGGGTGCGCATCAGCTCGGCGAACGGTTTGACATCGGCGACCAGCGCCCCGCGATCGAGCATGAAGACAAACGCGCCATAGGCGCTGGCGAGCGCCAGCAGCGCGACCATGCTGGCGATCAGCGTTGCCATGCCGCCGGGCGGCATGGCCAGCGGCAAGAGCGGCACCCCGCCGTGCCGGAAAACGCGCGCGGCAGCCGCCACCAGCGCCAGCGTCGCGGCCTGGAAGGCAAACAAGAACAGCGCCAGCCGCGTCGTCGTCAGCGACTCGAGCGAGCCGGCTGGCCAAGCGGCTGGTTCGTTGATGCCAATCGCCCGATCGAACGCCGCGCCAACGCCCGCCGCGCCGAGCGTTGCCAACCCGAGGATCAATGCCGCGGCCGCACAGCCCGCGACCGCTGTGGTCCAGGTGACGGCGCCGTTTGCTGGTCCTAGTCTGTGGCCCGGGCGCGCGGGGGCTGGGTCGCCGTGATCCATCGTGGTCTCCGAAAACGGACGTCGCATGCGGTTCGGCCGCCTGCCCGGCTTGAAAGTTTACGCGGGCTCTCCTGGCCCGGACGTGTGCTCCTCACAGCGCCATTGACGCCACACACCGCCCTCGACGCCGATGAGCTGGACCAGCGGCCACGTTAAACGCTTTTTTTTGAGCACAATGCCCCCTATATTGAGGCTGCCGGATTCGTCCGGCTATGGTGATAAACGCGGTCGTCATAAGCGGTTCGGACCCGGGGGCGGTACCCGGCGCCTCCACCACTTTACTTGGTGCATTCCGATTCCCGTCGCGGGAGCCGGCCGGAACGCACCAAGATTATGGGGGCGAACTAGGATCGACGGACGTCTAAAGGACTTAGCTTTTGCCCGGCATGATACCACCGTTATCGGGTCACACAGAGTAGTTGCAAATGACAACTATGCTGAGGTTGCTCTCGCTGCGTAATGCGGCGCGATTGACCTGCACTTGAAGCCCTTGCCCCTAGCCGGGTAAGGCGCGGTCCGGAGGGCACCGGGCAACAGAAGCCCTCCACTTCTTTCACGCATCCCGGCCAGCGGGTGATGCGCGGTCTGCCGTTCTTAGAGGCGCACGAATGACGACGGGGACGATGATCGACTACGAAGCCCTGCAACAGGACGCGATGCGCGGCGTGGTTCGCGCGGTCCTGCACCAGATCAATAAAACCGGCTTGCCCGGCGAGCATCATTTCTACATTTCGTTTTTAACGCATGCGCCGGGCGTCATCCTGTCGAAGCGGCTGAAAGAAAAATATCCGCACGAAATGACCATCGTGTTGCAGCACCGCTTTTGGGATCTGATCGTCACCGATGAGCGCTTTGAAGTGAAGCTGACGTTTGACGGCATACCCGAGCGTCTGGTCATTCCGTTCTCGGCGCTCAAAGTCTTCATCGATCCCAGCGTGCGCTTCGGCTTGCAATTTGAAGACCCGAGCAGCGATCAGGGTGATGCGCCAGTCCCGCGGCGTTCGATGACGATGGATGCGGCCTACGATCAGGTCGGCGAGGCCCGGGCCGATAGTCCGCGCGCAACACTTTCAAAAAAGCCGCGCACACCGCGCAAAACCAAAGCCGACAAGGATGCGGCTGAGCCGCAACCCGCTGCCGCCGTCACGCCGCCAGCGCTGCCCGCCGCGCCGATGCCGCAGCCCGCTGCCGCCGCCGCTGGCCTGCGTGCGGTTGAGAGCAGCTCGGACGCTGACAAAGCGGCTGCGGCTGACCAAGGCGCCAAAATCGTCAGCCTCGATCAGTTCCGCAAAAAGTAGTTTTGACTGCCGTCGTGTTTTGAGACGGCCCCCCCCCGGAAGTCCGGCGTACATCCAAATCTGCAGCGGGAGTTCTTTCATGGTTTTTCATGGCCGGTTTTGTCGTGCCCTACTCGGCGGCGGTTTATTCATGGCCGCCGCCGCGGTTGCGGTGTTTGCCAATGCTCAACGCGCAGGAGCCGTCGGCGCATTCGAGGCACCGGCCGCCGCTTGGCCACCGCCAGCGTTTCTCGGGCGCTGGACGGGCGAAGGCCGTCTTGGATTTCGCGAAGGTAAAACCGAGAGCGTCAAATGCCGCGTGACGTACTTCGCTGACGGCGAGCCCGCGGCAACGTTAAAGCAAAACGTGCGCTGTGCGACGCCGGGTGCCGCCGTCGAAGTCAAAAGCGAAATCACCGAGAGCAATGGCGCACTGCGCGGGGTGTGGACCGAAACCGTCCACAATCTGTCCGGTGAGATCACCGGCGTGCGGACGGCCCAAGGCTTCCGCGTTCGCGTCAAAAACGCCGAGCTCGACGCCACCATGGATCTCATCCTGATGGACGCCACGCAAGTGATCGAAATTCAGTTTCACAACAGCATGCTGCTTGGCCTGTCGATCGCACTCACCAAGGGCTGAACAGAGCGCTGCGCCGCAAGCCGTCAGCCGGTCGAGCCGTCCATCGCGGCTTCCGGGATCTTGCGTTCGCTGCCGGTGCCGTCCGTGCGCTTGAATTTCAATTCAAGCTTACCGTCGAGCAACTCCGAGCACTCGACGCCGGCAACAAATGGATCGCTGGCCTCGATCTGTGCCTCGAGCCGGCAGCTATCGACGGTGGTCATGGGCTTGACGCTGACACTGCTGTTGCCGTCGGGCATGGCGAGCGTCACGATCATCACAATGATCTTGGCTTCCATGGCGTGATCCTCTTTGTGAGAGTTTTTTGTCGCGCTGAAATATATCCGCGCGGCCACGCACACTTGCATGCTGAAAAATACCAGCTGGCATCCGACTCACCAGCGCCTATGATAATGACTTCGCACGCCAAAAGCGGCTGAATTCTGTTTCGCTTAACCTCACCTCGCGAACAATCGATTGGCAACTTGGGCAGGATGTCCGCGTCATGACGGTCTCGACGGCCACTCTCAGCGTCCTTGATCTCGGTGAACACGTGATCGGGTTCTATGACGGCCGGGTCGACGGACAGCGGGCATTCTCAACCGAGCCGAATTGGCTCGACGATGGCGGCTATGCGCTTGGTATCTGCAGTTATGCCATCGTTTCAGGGACCGGCGCGATCGTCTACGATACCCATCTGTCGGTGGCGCACGCCTCCGCCGTCCGCAAACATCTGGCCGCGCGCGGCGTCTGCCACATCCGCGTCGTGCTCAGCCACTGGCATCTCGATCATGTTGCCGGCAACGCGGCGTTTGCCGATTGTGAAATCATTGCGCATGAGAAGACGATGGATCTGCTGACGCGCCACAAAGATCGCATCGAAAATGGTACGCTCGACGGGCTGCCGGTCATCGCACCGCTGGTGATGCCGACCTCGACGTTCACCGGCACCCATGCGTTGGAGGTTGGCGGCGTGCGTGTCGAACTGCGCCCGCTCGACATTCACAGCCGCGATGGCGTGGCGGCGTTTCTGCCTCATGATGGAACGCTGCTGGCAGGCGATACGCTCGAAGATACGGTCACCTATGTCGATGAGCCCGATCGATTGGCCCACCATCTGGCTGATCTGGCGCGCATGCAGAGCTGGTCGTTGGCGCGCATCCTGCCCAATCACGGCTGTAAAGAAAAGATCGCGAACGGCGGTTATAACCGGTCGCTGATTGGCGCGACGGAGAGCTATGTGCGGCAATTGCTGCGCGTTGGCACGGAGCCGTCGCTGCAACATCTGAGCCTCAAGGATTTTATCGCGACGGCGCTGCAGGACGGCTCCGTGAGCTACTTTGAGCCATACGAAGACATCCACCGCAGCAACGTCGCGAAGGTTCTCGCCGTCTCGGGCTGAAGCTTCGGCCCGCTCCATCCGGCTGTTGTGAACGGCTGTGCAAACATAACGGCCGTTGGGGGTGAAACCCTACCCCTTGCTGTCCCGGGCGGCGCGGCGGGCGCCAGCACGAACGCGAAGACCTGAGACCAAGTTGGGTGCTGCATGAGCGCTTAACCAGCCAGGACGTGATCACGGCTCTGCTGCGCGCCGCTGTCGCGTCCCGCCTCCGGCCGGGAACGCATGGGGAGAGAAGGACGCCTTCATGCCGCCGGGGCGTTCGTGGAGAGAGGGTTGCGCGTCCGTCCTCCACCCCTCGTCATCCTCGCGCGCGCACGGCGCAGCCGTGTTGACGCGCTCATTCGTGTCCCGTGGCGGGATGACACTTGTTGGCGGCCCGTGCTATCGCCTTGGGCGACCCGGTGGCTGATACTGCCGCCAGCCTCTCGCGACGTTCCTTGCAGCGCACAGCAGAGCCACGCACGCCATGACCAAGACCCGCACCGAGACCGACACCTTTGGACCGATCGAAGTGGCGGCCGACCGCTACTGGGGGGCGCAGGCTCAGCGCTCGCTCGGCAACTTCAAGATCGGCTGGGAAAAGCAGCCCGCACCCGTTATTCGCGCGCTCGGCATCGTCAAGCGGGCGGCGGCTGAAACCAACATGGCGCTCGGCAAGCTCGATCCGAAAATCGGCGAGACCATCGTCAAGGCGGCACAAGAGGTCATCGACGGCCGCCTCGACGATCACTTTCCACTGGTGGTCTGGCAAACCGGCTCGGGCACGCAATCGAATATGAATGCCAACGAAGTCATCTCCAATCGCGCAATCGAGATGCTCGGCGGCGTGATGGGCTCCAAGACGCCGGTGCACCCCAACGACCACGTCAACATGGCGCAGTCGTC
>JANMOL010000201.1:0-6308 GCA_031369245.1 Hyphomicrobium sp.
GCGCAAACTTCCCCCACAGCATTTCGGCTCTTTGCGCGTGCGAACGCCGCTGGTGTTTGCCGGCCAGCGCGTTGGCATCATGGGCGGTTCGTTCAACCCGCCGCATGCCGGTCATGCGATCGTTGCCGAGACCGCATTGAAGCGCCTTCACCTCGATCAGCTGTGGTGGGTCGTGACACCCGGCAATCCGCTCAAAACCAACAACGAACTGCCGCCGCTGAGCGAACGTATCTCGGCCGCCGCCCGCTTCGCGCATGGGCCGCGCATGAAGGTCACCGGCTTTGAACAAGACCTCGGCACGCCCTACACCGCAGCGACCCTGAGTTTTCTGAAACGGCGCTATCGGGGTGTCCGCTTCGTTTGGGTCATGGGCGCCGACAATCTCGCCACCTTCGACCGCTGGCAGCATTGGCGCGCCATCGCAGCCAGCATGCCTATTGCCATCGTTGACCGCCCAGGCTGGCGGCTGAAGGCGCTCAGCAGTCCAGCCGCCGCGGCCCTCACGCGCAGCCGCATGGCCGAGAGTGAAGCGGCGAAATTGCCAGCGGCACAGGCTCCAGCTTGGGTGTTTCTAACCAGCCGCCTGTCATCGCTGTCATCGACCGCGCTCAGACGGTCCACGGCCGCCAACCGCAAGAGCTAACGCGGCCGGATCGCCGCGGGAATGTTATCACATTGATAAGCATGACGATTCCACGACAACGGGAGCTACAAATTCGTTTGCCGCCGCAGCGGCTGCCGACTATGATCGGGTACAAGCGCTAGAGACCGCGCGCGACCATCTTGCGGGATCAACCAGAAAAGGACGACGTCCGCTTGATACGTACCACTGCCGAGGGTGCCCGCCGTGACACCTCTCCCGCCAAGTCCAAGGCTAAAACGCCGGCCTCGGCTCCCTTCCTCGCTGACATCGTCGCTTGGCTCGACGATGCAAAAGCCGAGGACATCGTCACCATTCCGCTGGCAGGTAAGTCGTCGCTTGGCGACTACATGGTTGTCGCAACCGGCCGTTCAGACCGGCATGTCGGCGCCATTGCGGGTCAGCTTCAGGAAAAGATCAAAGCCAAAGGCGAGACGGTGCGCGTCGAAGGCATGACCGCCTGCGACTGGGTGCTGCTCGATACCGGCGACATCATCATCCACGTCTTCCGCCCGGAAGTCCGCGATTTCTACAATCTCGAAAAGATGTGGAAGGCCGAACTGCCGCCCGAGATTCCGCACGACGACCCCTCGCAGCACTAAGCCAATTCAAGCTTGCGGCGTGCCGTAACGTCGAACGCGGGTCAGCGGTCATGCGCATTCTGATTGCGGCCATCGGCAAGCTCAAAGACGACGAAGAACGCGGCATGGTTGCGCGCTATGCCAAGCGGTTTGACCAATCGGGCAAGCCGCTCGGGCTCGGCCCGCTGTCCATCATCGAGCTGCCCGAAAGCCGCTTGGCCCTCACCGATGCGCGCAAGGCTGACGAAGCCCAACGGCTGTTGAAGGCTGCCGGTGATGCCGGCCTCAAAATCGCGCTTGATGCAAAGGGCCAGCATTACCCCAGCGAGAACTTCGCCAAGCTGCTCGGCAAGCAAGCCGCCAGCGGTGTTAAATCCTGCGCGTTTTTGATCGGCGGTCCCGATGGCCACGGCGAAAACGTGCTCAAAGCAGCCGACTACATGCTCTCACTCGGCGTGATGACCTTGCCGCACGGATTGGCGCGCGTCGTGATGGCCGAGCAACTCTATCGTGCGACAACCATCCTCGCCGGCCACCCCTATCACCGGGCTTGAGCCCTGGGCGTGCAGCCGCGGCGCGCTTACTCGCCCTCGCGCTTATCCAAGCCATAGGGCTTGACCAGCCGCCAGACGTGTTCGGGGATCATGTTCTTCATCATCGCCGGACGTGCGCGCCGCAGGTGCAGCACCGTCTCGACCGCTTTCATCTCGACCCGCGCACGCGCGAATTCAAGCCCGCGCGGCCCGACCTTCGGCATCAGCCAGCCAACGATGGGCCGCAACCAGTTTGGCAACCTGCGCAACGGCAACCCGCCGGCTGCGAGCTCGACGTTTTTGAGAAAACCGGATACTGGACCTTTGCGCTTGCCTGCACTCCCTGGCTCCGACGTCACCACCTCGTCACCGAGCAATGACAGCAGCTCTTCGCCGCGTTCGTTGCGCACCAGCAGCCATTGCGCGCCCTCACCGCCCATATAGCCGACGGTGATGTCGGCCAGCACGTTGGTGTAGTCGACGCAGGTCCGGCAGGTCAGCGGGAAAAAATCCGCGGGCAGCTTCGACAGCGGCAGCATCAGGAACGGGATCTCTTTGATCCGGCCGTCAGTAAAGCGCAGCTCGACGTGATAGTCGGCACGAAATTCGAGATAGGTGATGGTCGCTGGATCTTGCGACAACAGCGCCAGGAAATCATGAAAACGCTCAGTCGTGGTGTTGTCCGAGCACGGCGTACCAACGACATACAGCCGCTCAATACCGAGCTCGCGTTCGAGCGCCCGCAGCGCATAAACTTGACAGGGGATGCCGATGACCGCGAGCCGCTTGAAGCCGCGCGCGCGTGCCGGCTCAAGCAGCGCCAGCAGCGGCGCATAGCCCATGCGCATCCCCCGGCAGTGCGCCATGCCCTCAGCCTTGGTGACCAGCACCGGCACCGGCCGCCAGTTGTCATGCGGATCGGGCGCCATGGTGAGAACGGCATCGACGGCACCGGTTTCCAGCAGCCGCTCGCCGATGCGCGTGGTGATCCCGGTCCACTGCGCGCCCTCGCGCGGCACCGCAAGCCGCGCCCGCAGCATGCGCCGGAACGGGCCAAAAAACTGCTCGTCGGTGCGATCGGGATCACGGGACCGGCCGTGCACACGCGCTTCGAGTGCGGGGTAGTCGGGCTTGATGAACTGGCAGGCGCGGCCGCAGCGCTTGGCGTCATCCGAGCGTGAGATACCGCAATCGGTACACAGATCGCGCGGCGCGGCCGCAGCGATGTCTGGCGCTACGACGCCCGGTACCGTTTGAAAATCGTCTCGCACGCGCCCGTCCCCGCTCAATTCCGTTGCATGACAGCGCATCATGTGACCACGAAAGCCGCGCCATAACCAAGTCTAAAACGAAACCGATTTAGCAGCCAATCCAAGCGCCATCGCCTAAAACTTCTTTGCGAAATATTCCGTCGCAAACGGCGGCAGCAGGCGGTTGAACGCGGCGGCCAGATAGGTCGGCGTCGTGACGTAATAGCGCCGCTGCGGCCGCGGGCTTTCAACGGCGTGGATCAGCCGCTTGGTCACCGCCGATGGCTCCAGCTTGAAGAACGATTTGCCGCCAGCCTTCATGCCTGCAAGACGCGCCAGATACACGTCGCGATGGGGCGAATGGGCGATGTCAATATTATTTTCCAAGTTCTCGACGGCGTGCTCGACAAAGCGCGTGCGGATCGGTCCGGGCTCAATCAGCGAGACGTTGATGCCCGTCCCGGTCAGTTCGAGCCGCATGGCGTTGGTCAGCCCCTCAAGCGCGAATTTTGACGCGCAATAGGATCCGCGATAGGCCACCGCGACAAAGCCGAGGATCGACGAGCATTGCACAATGCGCCCGGCCCCGTTGGCCCGCATCGAGGGGATGAACCGCCGGGTGAGATCATGGGTGCCAATGACATTGACCTCGAACTGGTGGCGCAAAAGATCCGGCGTCAGATCCTCGACCGCACCGGGCTGGCCATGAGCCGCATTGCTGAAGATCGCATCAAGCCGGCCGTTCGTCAGCGCCAAAGCGGCGTCCGCGCAGGCAGCGATCGAGGCCGGATCAGCGAGTTCGAGATACAGCGCCTCCAAACCGTCCTCAGCTTTGAGCCGCGCCAAGTCTTCCAGCTTGCGCGCCGTTGCCAGCACACGCCAGCCGCGCCGCTTCATCGTGCGGGCTGCATCAAGGCCGATGCCCGACGAACAGCCGGTGATGAGGATGGAGCGCGTCATGAGGGGTTCCGGTTGGTTTATAGCCGATGCGGCTCGTGCCGTACCACGCTTTGGCCCAAATGGCCGAACGCCAATAGGCCGGGATGGAGGATTTCAGCGAGGATCTCGGCACTTTCGACGAGCCGCGGACCGGGACGATTGAAGTAAGCGTTGCCATCGGCGACGAACACACGGCCGTCGCGAACAGCGCGCAACGCCTGCCATGCCGGATTGCGGTCGAGCACCGCCATCTCGTCGGTGGTCTTTTCCAGATCATAACCGCACGGCGCTACCAAAATGACGTCGGGATCACTGGCGGCAACCTCGTCAATCGAGATCCACGGCGATTGTGCGCCGTGTGCGCCAAACAGATTGACGCCACCCGCGGTATCGATCAGCTCGGGCATCCAATGCCCGCCCGACATCGGCGGATCGATCCACTCTATAAAAGCCAGGCGCGGCTTCGCGCGACCGGCGACCGCCGCCGCAATCGCCGCCAGCCGCGTCTGCATCTGGTGATTGAGTGCCACCCCGGCCGCGCTGCACATCAGCGCGTCGGCAATGCGCTGATTGTCGGCATAGATATCGGCCATGGTGTGCGGCCGGAGCGACACGACGTTGGCCCGGCATTCGGTCCACGTAGCAACCGCACGCTCGACGTCAGCCAGTGACACAGCGCACACTTCGCACTGATCTTGCGTCAAGATCACGTCCGGCGCGATGGCTTTGAGGCCCGCCGCATCGACTTCATAGACTGCCAAGCCCTGCTCAACGAGCGCTTTGACCGCACGATCGATTTGCAGGCTCGAGCCTTCGACCTTGAACTTTGGCCGCGTCAGCTGCGGCAGGGCGAGCACCTGCGGCGGCCAATCGCATTCGTGCGAACGCGCGACGTGCAGGCGGCCCGCGCCAAGCGCATGAACGATCTCGGTTGCGCTGGCAATCAGAGACACGACGCGGGGCTCGCCCGTTGAACCCGGTGCTGCCGTCACGCCGTGCGCTCCTTGCTTGTGAAATGATGCGGGGCGCTACTGGCGCACGCCCTCAACGTCCAGCGTCAGTTCGACCGATTTCGACGCCGGGCCGAGGTCCTTCTTAATGGCGAAATCGGAAAGCGCCAGGGTCGTCTTGCCGCTGAAGCCTTGGCGATAGCCGCCCCAAGGGTCGTCGCCGCCGCCAATACGTTCGGCATCGATGACAATATCCTTGGTGACGCCGTTAAGTGTCAGCTTGCCCGCGATCGCCGCCTTGCCGTCGCCTTTGGGCGTGATTGACGTGCTTTCAAACGACGCGGTTGGGTGCGCGGCGACGTCGAGGAAGTCGGCACTGCGCAAATGCTTGTCGCGCTCGGCGTGGTTGGTGTTGACGCTGGTCGTTGCAATCTCGACTTTGACCTTCGAAATTTCCGGCTTGGCATCGTCAAACGAGAATGTGCCGTTGAAGGTATCGAACCGGCCAACGAGCCAGCTAAAGCCCAAGTGCTTGATGCGGAAGTTAACCGACGCATGCTGGCCCTTGCTGTCGATGGTGTAGTCGGCGGCCTCGGCCGGAGCGCCAGCAAACAGCGCCAAGCCGAGCGCGACAGCAGAAAATGTACGCGGGTTCATGCAGAAATCTCCTCAAGGGCTCAATCAATCAGGCGGGCAATCAGGCGGGCAATCAGGCGGGCCCGGACCACATCCGTTTGAGAATCCGGCTCTTATCAACGATATGATGCTTCAAAGCGGCAGCTGTGTGAACCGCCGCCACGGCCATCGTGATGTAGGCAAGAATTTTGTGAATCAAACCCGTGGCCTGGCCGATTTCTTTGCTCGAGACGACGGCTGGCACGGTGAACAGCCCGAACACGTCGATGCCGCGGCCCTCGGACGTGGAAATAAAATAGCCGCTGACCAGCAAGGCCAATAGCAGCGGATAGAAGCCTTCATGCACAATTTTTGAGCCTATGCGCTCAACGCGCGACAGCTCTTCGTCGCCAGGATGGACGTTCGACAGCCGCCAAGCCCAACGCAACAGCAGCGCAAACAGCAGCAGCATACCGGCGCTGCGATGGAGATCAGGCGCCAGCGTGTAGTAGGGGCTGTAATAATCCAGCCCGACCATCCAATAGCCGAGCCCGAAAACCACAACGATGGCGATCGCCATGAGCCAGTGGAACAGGCGGGTGATCAGGCCGTAGCCAGTGTGGGTGTCGCGGATGATCATCGTCAGGCTTTAGCACGGATCGGCAGGGAGGGTCACGCCCATGCCCGATCAGGCATGGGCGCTCCGCAACCACATTCGCAATCTAGTTCGCACCTTCGAGCAGCCGTCGCGCGATGACCTGCGCCTGAATTTCGGCCGCGCCCTCGAAGATGTTCAAGAT
>JANMOL010000207.1:0-4184 GCA_031369245.1 Hyphomicrobium sp.
CAGGGCTTCGATCTCGCTGTCGCGAATGAGCGGTAATCCCTGGGCGCTGGCTGGCACGGCCATAGCACCGAGCGCAATGATCGCCGACGTGAAGGTACAGAACAGTCCCCGCCAGCTTGTGCCCGCGATTCCCATAGCAACAAGTCCGCCCGTCTTCAGCATCCGCTCCGCCCGCTTGGCCATCCCGGCAATCGAGACGCTGACGTTGACCCCGTGATGGCTGATCCCGAAATCGGGAACGACCGGGGTGACAACGATCGTTGTTTCAAAGTCACGCCGACGTCAGCCGCCACGTTCAACACCACATCATCACGCTGTCCGCGCATGAGCAATTCACAATGGGGCATCAACAAGGCAATTTTGGTGTCGATGCAAGCGGTTGGACGTTCGTTTGACGCGTGCCGAAGCCACCAGCTCAATGGCCAAACAATTGATTAGCGGCCAGTGCGCTGAAGTAGGCCAAGATCGCACAAATCGGAAATGTGATGATCCAGGCCAGCATGATGCGGCGCAATACAGCCCAGCGGACGTCCGACAGCCGCCGGCTGGCCGCGACGCCGATGATGGAACTGGTAATGGTGTGCGTGGTCGACAGCGGGATGCCATAGGCCGAGGCCCCGAAAATTGTGAAGCCAGCCGCCGTTTGAGCCGCAAACCCCTGCCACGATTGCAACTTGGTCATCTTTGATCCGACCGTCTGGATAATCCGCCAGCCGCCGAACGACGTGCCGATGCCCATGGTCAGCGCGCACAACACGATGACCCAGATGGGGATTTCGAACGTTGAGATCGCCCCACCGGCCAGCAGCGTCGTCGTGAAAACGCCCATGAATTTCTGACCATCATTGAGGCCATGGTTGAAGGCCATGAAGCAGGCGGCCGCGATCGACATGCGGTCGAATAGCCGCTTCGACGGCGCAGGCTTGGACGCCCCAGACAATCGGATGATCAACAGCCCGAGCAAGAGGGCTGCCACCGATCCGAGCCCGAGCGACAGCCCAAGGCCAATCAGCACTTTCTGCCATCCTGACCATTGCAGCGCCTGCCATCCCCCGCCGGCAAATGCCGCCCCTGCGAGGCCGGCGAGCAGGGCGTGTGATTTGCTCACGGGCAGTCCGGCACGCGCCGCAAACGTGCCCCACGCGATGATGCTGATCATAGCCGACGTAATGGACGGCAGCGTCAACGCCAAAGGATCGACGATGCCCTTGCCGACAGTCGCTGCCACAGCAGTGCCCGACATGGCACCGATCGTATTCATGATAACAGCCATCACAATCGCCATACGCGGCGACATCACGCCGGTTGAAACCACCGTGGCAATGGCGTTGGGAGCATCCGTCCATCCGTTGACAAATTCAGCCGCAAGCACGGCCACAAGCGCAATGACGAGCGCCAGCGAAACGGCGCTCATTCATGCCTCCTTGCGGGCCAACGATACCACCAGCTTGCCGCAGCGTTTGGCGTCGTCGGTCATTTCGTCGAGCAGCTGGTAGAGTTTGTCCCAGGCGATGAATTCGACGTGATTGGCCGAGGTCGAGGAAAATTCCTGCACCAGCCCGCGTTCGGCCCGCGCGATGACCTTGTCGGCTTCAGCTTCAGCCTCGTTGATCACGCGGGCTTTGTCGCGCGCCGACTGCAGCGTCAGGCGCGGGGCACTCAACAGAGCGATAAGATCACTCAGTCCCTGGATGGCCTTTTGGCCGGCAATGATCAGTTCTTTTGCCTCGGGCCGGAGCTGCAAGAGGTGCGGGCGGTAGATATCGATGTGGGCGGCGGCGCGCCGCATGCCATCGATGACGTCATCGACTTCGTCGGTCAGCCGCATCGCGTCGGGAATATCGAAGCGCATGATGAAGGCGTTGTCCAACAGCTCGTGGATCTCATCGACGATCTTGTCCGCCTTACGTTCAAGCTCGACGATGCCGGGCAAATCCTGACCTTCGGTCTTACGGAAATGGTCCGCGCACGCGACCCCAATGGCCGCCAGCTGAGCGAGAAGCATGGCGTAACGATCATTGTGAGACGGCCCAAAAAGCCGTCCAACCGGTCCAAGGGCGTTGCTCACGACTGCGCTCTCCGTTCACTGCAACACGCCATTGCCGCAAGGTCTCACAATGGGCGGATCAAACCGCTGGTGAGGCGCCTGTGACGCTTTTGTGACGGCCTGCTTATAGCGGTGAGTCCACCCCACAAGAAGGTCTTGCAAAGGATTTTGAGCATTCGCCTGTGCGTGGCGTACCGCCGCGTCTATCGGGCATTTGCGGGTCCGCGCCGGGCAACATGAGCCGCATATCGCAGCACTAACGGCGCCCCCCCCCACAGCAATTGGCGTGCTGCGGGGGGAGCGTTACAGCCTGATATCCCCAGCCTGAATTTTATCGTCGCTTCAGATCGTTATTCGCTGCCAAAGCGTCGTTGCCACCAGCCCTTGCGCTGGGGTGCCGCCGTGCCATCACCTGAACCGTCGGCCGCCAGATCCGGACTGACCACGACGCGCTCGATACGCGGTTCGCTGGAGCCTGTTTCATGGCGCCGCCGTGATGCCGCACTGTCTTGTGCGGCGCTGTCAGGCAGCGGCACGTCAACCGGCGGCGCAGAGCGAGAGGCCTGTTGCTCAGCTATCGGCTTTGCAACCGGTTGCGGTGCCGGTGTCGAACTGGGAACGTCCCAAATGCGCTCTGGGCGCGCACGCTCAGCTGGCGCCGGTGCAACGCTGACACGCCCGGTGCTCGCCGCGTTGTTTCCACCGTTTCGGCCAAAGGCCGCAGCATCGACCTCAGGCTGTGGGCCAAAGCCAACGGCTTCTGTGCCGTCGCTCAGTGTGTCGCTGTTGGCCTGGCGCGCGCCGTTGCGCGGTGCGCCGTCTTGAGCCGTTGCCGTTTCATCGCGATCACCACGCCCGCGTCTGCCGCCGCGCCGTCCGCGCCGCCGCCGCCGCCCGGCCTGATCACCCCGGCTGTCTTCAGACCGCTCGCCGCGGCCTTCGATTTGGCCAGCCTCGTTACCCGTGGTCTCGTCACGATCGTTAGCAGCTTCTTCAGCAAACGATGGCTCGGCTACGCCGCCGCCCGCGCGGCTGTCGCCGTGCTCTTGGCCCGCCTGCTCGGGTCCGCGCGCGACGCGTGCAGCTCCCGGGCGGACATCCTCGCCACGGCCGTCGCGCCCGCCACGTCCACGCCCGCGCCGCCGACGCCGGCCAGGACGGTTGCTATCGTCTTCGCCATCGCCGCTATCGCGGCCGTCATCTCGTCCTGGCTCACGCACCTGATCGCGACTGGCGTCACGGCCCGCGTCACGGCTGGCGTCACGCCCCTGGTCGCGGCCACCTTCGCGGCCACCTTCGCGTCCTTGCCGTGCGCGCGGAGCGCGTTCGACCTCTTCGTCGCCATCGCTGACGGTTTCGATCGCCCCGCCCTCAAATGACGGCGCTTCGTCTTCGCCCTCAAAGCCCCAATCCATGTTGACAGCAGCGCGCTCTGGGCGCCGCAACGGCACGGCGGTCGATGCCCCGCGCTCAACGGTGAAGTTCGCGCCCTGTACGCGATCGCTCCCAACGATCGTGACTGAATACCCGTGGCGGACTTCCATGTCCGTGACATAGGCCCGCTTGCTGTTGAGAATGTAGAGCGCAACGGCCGGAGTCGTGGTCGCAACCAGCGCCCCGGTCGCGCCCGCCGTAATCGTGTCCTCAAGACCGCGGAGCACGGCCAGCGCCACGCTCTCGGTTGACCGGATGATGCCCGTGCCCTGGCAGTGCGGGCACTGCGTCGTTGATCCCTCAAGAACGCCGGTGCGCAGCCGCTGACGCGACATTTCCATCAAGCCGAAGTGCGAGATGCGGCCGAGCTGAATGCGCGCCCGGTCAAACCGCAGTGCGTCTTTGAGGCGCCGTTCAACCGAACGGTTGTTGCGCTTCTCCTCCATGTCGATGAAGTCGATGACGATCAAGCCAGCGAGGTCGCGCAACTTGAGCTGACGGGCAATTTCGTCGGACGCTTCAAGATTGGTTGCGAGCGCCGTTTCCTCGATCGAAAATTCGCGCGTGGATTTACCGGAGTTGACGTCGATGGCCACCAGCGCTTCCGTCTGGTTGATCACGATGTAACCGCCCGAGCGCAGGGTGACCTGCGGCAAGAACATCGCATTGAGCTGCCGCTCGACGCCATACTTTGTGAACAGCG
>JANMOL010000219.1:0-3182 GCA_031369245.1 Hyphomicrobium sp.
GTTGACCGTCAGTTCCAATTCAAAATCGTTTTCCGGGCTGGCCATATAGATCAGCGTGAATTCGGGCCAGTCGCGCCGGTCAGCGATCTTCAGACCGAAGCAGGTGTCATAGAATTTGATCGAGCGCGTTTCGTCGCGTACGCGCAGCATCATGTGAACGGCTTTGGCCATGGCCCGCGTCCCTCTCAAAAAATTACAGCCACGGCCGTGAGACAGCGGCCGTCGTCTCGAACGCGGCGATGGCTTTGTCCTTTTCCAGTGTCAGACCGATGTTGTCGAGGCCGTTGAGCAGGCAATGCTTGCGGAAGGGATCGATGTCGAAGGTAATCACGCCGCCGTCGGGCCCGCGGATTTCCTGTTTCTCTAGATCAATCGTGACGGTCGCGTTGGCTCCGCGCCCGGCATCGTCCATCAGCTTGTCGACATCGGCTTGCGGCAAGCGGATCGGCAAAATGCCGTTCTGGAAGCAGTTGTTGTAGAAAATATCGGCGAAATCCGGCGCGATCACGCAGCGAATGCCGAAATCCAGCAGCGCCCACGGCGCGTGCTCGCGGCTCGATCCGCAGCCAAAGTTATCGCCGGTGACGAGAATTTTGGCGGTGCGGTATTGCGGCTTGTTCAAGACAAAATCCGGCACTTCGCTGCCGGTCGCGGTGTCAAAGCGCATTTCGTAAAACAGCGACTTGCCAAGGCCGGTGCGCTTAATCGTTTTCAAGAACTGCTTGGGGATGATCATGTCGGTATCGATGTTGCGCAACGGCAGGGGGGCCGCGACGCCGTTGAGTACCGTGAATTTGTCCATGTCTTAGTCCTCGCCGGATCGTTGATTGGTGGTGCTTCAAGGCTGTCGATCAGGCGCGCAGTGCGTCGGCCAGCGCCCGGAAAAATCCTTCCGCCGCCGTCAGTCGCCGGGCGTGGCGGAACGCGCCATGCTCGACAATTGCGGCTTCAAGCTCGAAGGGTTCGAGATGATCAAGCCGCCTTTTAACGCCCGCCCGCTTGCGGCCGTCAAGGTGATGTTCGAGCGCAGACACGATTGTCTCGATGTAGCCGGAAATCCGGCCGAGTTCGCGGGTTGCCGCCAGCAGCGCTGGACGGTCCGCAGGGCTGCGTTCGAGCACCTCCAGGGCAACGGCCGCCCGGGCCAGCGTGGCCGCGATCTCCTCGGCATACAGCGCGACCTTCTCGCGCCGGGTCCGGTCGAGTTCTGAGACCTGTCCGAGCCAGCGGTAAATGATCTGACTGAGGTCGATCAGGCGTTGGACGTAGTCGGCAAATCGCATGGCGCAAAGCCTCTGGCGCGTTGTAAACGGCTAGAGTTTACGGGCGTCCAAGAGGCCGGGGATAAATTATTTGATGGTCGGGTCGTCATAGCATTTGCGCATGTAGGCGCACCGGTGGCTGCCCGAGAAATGCATGCTGTCGCCCTTGGCGGGCGAAATGAAATTGCAAACTTCTTCAAGGCCTTCGGGCGTTAACCACTGCTGGCGGCGGCCGCGCTGCACGGCAAAGCAATCGGCGGTTTCTTCATCGGGGCCGCGAAACTGGTGGCCGCATTCGTGCGCGAAAATCCATTGCTTAACGGGGGTTGAGACCTTGTCGAGCAAGCGCGGGTTCATGATCAGGAAGCCTGGGTAGGCGGCGCCGTAATCATCGAGCTGGTTATCGATCACTGTTGGCCGTTGGCCGCACAGCTGCTTGCGGCCATCGAGCTTGAATTCGCCCGGCGGCAGCAGCTGGCTGTCGCCGCCGACGTGGCCGACATATTCCTCAGGCGTTGGGGTGGCGTCTTCGGCATGGGCTGACAGCGGAAAAAATCCGACCACACTGAGCCACAGGCCTAGAGCAAGAGACGTCGACAACTCGCGCATTATCAACTCGGAAAGCTGGTCTCGTTTGTCCCCGCGCAACGGATCGCTTTGGGAAGAATGGCGCGAAATGCCAAACCGCACAAGTTGCTGGTCCTTGTCGCATGCCGCCGGTTAACCGCGCGTGACATTTCCCTCATTACGCGGCCATACCGGAATTGATGGCATCCATATCGTCGTCAGAAAAGCCGAAATGATGGCCGATTTCATGGACCAGCACGTGGGCGATCAGGTGGCCCAGTTCCTCGTCGGAGCCGGCCCATTCATCCAGAATCGGGCGCCGGTAGAGGAACACCATATCGGGCTCGCGTGGCACATCCGACACACTCTGCTTGTCGAGGCTGACGCCCTGGTACAATCCGGTCAGCTCGAACGGATCTTCGATGCCGAGTTCGTTGAGCACGTCGTCGCTGGCAAAATCCTCAACGCGAATGACGAGGTCGGTCGCCACAGCGCGAAACTCATGCGGAAGCTTGTCCCAGGCATCATTGGCGATGGCCTCAAAGTCGGCAAGGCTGGGCGGAACGGCGGTTTGCCAGTCGAGGCGCGATGGTGACATGGCCGGTCCTCATAAAATCGTTGCGAACAGATAGGGCTTTCGCAGCCGAAATGAAAGCCGTGCCGCAACCTGCGCGCGCGGCCTTTCAGCGGCGCTGGCGTGCACCATCGGCGTCGTCTGGCCTATTTGCCGCAGCATGCGGTGAAACGTTCGGCACATTTGTTACGTTTACAGGGGACCTTGGCGTAACCGGAGTGCTGCCCCATGACCGAGTCCGTCGCGTTTCATCCGCGGCAAGCCCATGCTGCAGCGGGCGATGCCATACCGGGGTCTAAGAAATTCCCATTTGACGTGCGCGTGCTCGACCGTTCATCCGATCGCAGTGATGTGTTCGCGTTGCGCTACCGGGCCTACCGCGATGCCTGGTGCATCCCGCTCGATGCCAAAGAACAATATTCTGATGCCTTCGACGATCTCGACAGCACGGTGCTGCTGGCGGCCTACGACGCCGATGTCTGTGTCGGCGCGCTGCGGGTGAACTTCAGCCAGCCCTGGCATTCAGCCGATACGATGCCGTGCGCGGCGCTCTATCCCGATGTCCGCGTCGTCAAGGATCGGACATCCGGCACGCTGGCCGAAATGTCCCGGCTGTCGATCGATCCGGCGATCACCAACACCTCTTATCGCACAACGCTCTATGCCTCGCTGCTGCGGGCCGGTTTCATGGCAGCGCAGGTTGCAAACGTGTCGATGATTCTGATCGCGACCAAGCCCGACTGGATCCGGTTCTATCAGTACATGCTGGGTTTCAAGAC
>JANMOL010000255.1:0-3840 GCA_031369245.1 Hyphomicrobium sp.
GTACACCACGGTGGTTTCGTAGGTGACCCAAACGTGGGGGTGCGCTTCGGCGGCGGGTGGCGCCAGCAATCCAGCAGAAAGCGCCAGCAGCGCCAGTTGATGCGTTCTGATTGTCACGGCTGATGGCCCTCAATTTTTGGCATGACGCCGGCTCCCCCGCGCTCAATCACGACAGCCAGCCTCGCCCAACCCGGATCATGACACGATTCATGGCACGATTTGGGCGCACGATTTGGGCGAGCGTCCGAGCAAAACGCTTGCACCGGACAACAGGGCCTGCTAATCAACTTGTTATATTATACTAAACTAATCGCACAGTCTCGGAGGCATAAGCGTGATGCAGCAAAAGATGGCAAATGTTCTGACCGCTCTGTTCAGCGCGGCGGCCGCCATGTCAGCCGTTTCTGCGGCCGCTACGGCAGCGGACATGAAAGTGGTCGTGACCTTGAAGCCGGTCCATGCCCTCGTCAGCCAGATCATGGCTGGCATCGCAACACCGGCGCTGATTGTCGACGGCTCGGCCTCGCCGCATACCTTTACCCTCAAACCGTCTGGCGCCAAAGCCATCAACGAGGCCGATGTGTTCATTCGCATCTCGGAAAGTGTTGAGCCGTTCACCCGCAAAATTTCACAAGCCCTGCCGAAAACCGTTCAGCTTTTGACCCTTGCAGAACTGCCCGGCATGACCCTTTTGGAACAACGCCACAGCGGCAGCTTTGAAGAGCACGCCGATCACCAGGACGAACACCAAGGCAAAGACAAAGCGGGGGCTCACCACGACGATCATGACCAAGCCGAAAGCCTAGGCAAAGACGGCCATATTTGGCTCAATCCTGACAACGCCAAAGCCATTGTTACGAGCGTGACGAAGGTTCTGGCGCAGGCTTACCCAGCGGACGCCGATAAGCTCAATGCCAATGCGGCAACGCTGTTGACCAAGATTGACGTGTTATCGGCTGAGATCGCAGCGCAGCTGGAGCCGGTCAAGGGCAAGCCATTCATCGTCTTCCACGATGCAATGCAATATTTCGAGCAGCGCTTTGGTCTGAGCGCCGCGGGTTCCATCACGGTCAGCCCTGATGTTCAGCCAAGTGCCAAGCGCTTGACCGAGGTGCGCAAGAAAATCATCGAGCTTGGCGCCGCGTGTGTTTTTTCTGAGCCCGGCTTTCAACCCAAACTCGTCGCCGCCGTCACCGACGGAACGAAAGCCCGATCAGGCGTAATCGACGCTGAGGGGATCGCGCTGACACCGGGCCCGGAACTTTATTTTGACCTCATTCGCGGCCTGGCGCGCAGCTTGAAAGGCTGTCTTCAGACAACCAGTTGAATAGCGTTGCCCCAACTCGGCTCTTGCCGGGTTGGGCCGCTCGCAGCCTAACTCATCGTGGTCTTCAGCAAAGGATCGTTGCTGCTCAGCGGCTCGCGGAATTGTACGCCTGCCCGCTGACCGTCAACCCATACTGCGCGTCCGCTCAATGTGCGGCCTGACGCAAGCTCGACTGTCACCAGATCGCCGGCCGAAAGCCCGGCGCAGCGCGACAACCCGAGACCGCTCGACGAGATATCGGCAACAATCACGCGCTGCTGGCCTGTCCGGCAATAAAGCGCGGCTCCGCAGCCGATTTGGCGGCGGTGTTCAAGGCGCCGCTCAGTCCACACCGGAATTTTGATATGGCCGTCATCGGTGACGCACGGTGATCCGCCGTCCGCTACGGCCTTGAGATCGTGTCTGTGCGCGCGGAAATCGAGCGATTGCAGATAGCCCGCCTTAGCAGCGGCGCTGGCGATCCGCTCGAGCACCGTCGCTGCGGCCGCAGCCGCAATCCGCCAGGCCGAGCTGCAGGACCGTAAGGCCGCGGCAGAGGGTTGCCCGCCCCGCGCTGTCACGTCTTCGATCTCCATCGTGTGCACACTGGCTGTCCGCATGGCGCTGTGAAAGCCGGACAAGGCCTCATGCGGAAAATCGCCATCAAGCAACCCTGAAAGCCGTATAGCCAATGACGAGGTCACGCGCGGCTCTGCTGGTAAATAAAACGATCCGAACCGCGGGCTGTGCACGGGCCGCGAGAACAGCATGGCGTTTGCAAAGCTGCCAGAAATCGTCGTGTTGCGAATGGCAAACGTTAGCTCGTCGATGACGGCACCGAGCAATCTGAGCACGGCCTCGTCGGCACGGACGCCGCGATTAGTGTCAGCCCCAGCATGGGGAGCGCGGCTGATGGGGGCTGCAAGCATGTCAAGGGTCTCTCAAATCCAGTCGCGAACCAAGCCTGGCATGCTGTGTTCAAGACAAACAGACCGGCAACAACAACAACAACCGCAATCCAGTTGCGTGAGGCCACAGCATGGATCACCTTGCTGTCGCTGCGCTGCCAGTGCGCCATGACTCTGACAAGCATTGATTGCCGGGCTGTAAACTCACGGCGTTCAAAAGAATGATTTGTTGGCAGATCGTTGAAGAACTATAGGATCAAAGGATCGTTCTCTTGCGGTCGCGGATGTTGCATAATCCGCGACGCGCGGCCGAAGCGGGCGGCGCATCGAGGCGTGCTCGTGCCAATCGGAATGGGAAAAAATCAACGCCTATGATTGCGCGCATGCAGAAAGAAGCGGCACCCGAAACCGGGGTTCGCATCGTTGTCGTCGAGGATGACGATCACGTCCGGCGTTTATTGCGCATCATGTTTGAAACGGAAGGATACGCCGTCTCCGAGGCGCGAGAGGCGAGCGAGCTCTATCACTGTCTCAAGGTCTTCGACGTGGCACTGATCACGCTCGATCTCAATCTTCCGCGCGAAGATGGCCTGACGATTGCCCGCACGGTGCGCAAGACCAGCGATGTTCCAATCATTATGGTGACGGCCAAAGCCAGTGACGTCGACCGTATCGTCGGCCTCGAAGTCGGTGCCGATGACTACATCGTCAAGCCATTCAACGTTCGCGAAGTGCTAGCGCGTGTCCGCGCTGTTTTGCGCCGCACACGGCCGCACGGCCCGTCAGCGACCGCTGATGACCGGCGCATCTTCGCATTTGGAGATTGGGTGCTTGATGCGACAGCCCGCGAACTGAGATCGCGGGATGGCATAGAGAAATCGCTGACCGGCGCGGAATTCAAGCTGCTCGAAGCGCTGGTCATGAGGCCGTTTCGCGTGCTTTCGCGCGATCAATTGATTGATCTGGTCGGCGGCCGGGATGCCGCGCCGCTGGAACGCTCGGTCGATACGCTGATCGGGCGATTGCGCAAAAAAATAGAACGGGATCCGGTCAGGCCGCTGATCCTCAAGACGGCCCGTGGCGCTGGTTATGTGTTTTCCGCCAAAGTGACTGCCAAATAGCAGCTACCGCTCGCTGGGCGCCAGATACATGGGCAAGCCGATCGTGACGGTTGTGCCCAAGCCAACGCGGCTATCCAATCGCAGGCTGCCGCCGGCTTGCAGGACAAAGCCATGGACTGTTGCAAGGCCAAGGCCCGCACCTTTGCCGGCGTCTTTGGTCGTAAAGAACGGGTCGAGCGCGCGTTGCCGCACATAATCCGTCATGCCGCTGCCCGTGTCGGCAATGGACAGCCGGACGGATCGCGCCATCGTTGCGCTGCCGCCGGTCTCAGCGGCAAGTGCGCATGTGATGTGGATCGCCCCGCCGTCACCGATGGCGTCGCGCGCGTTGAGAACGAGATTAAGCAAAGCCCGTTCGAGTTCACCCTGATCGATGCACAGCGGGCACGGCCCAACAGACAGCGTCATTGTTAGGCTCGCGGCCGGACCCGCCGCGCGGGCCAGAACGTCATGGGACGCTCGCAGCAGGTCATTCAGATCGAGCACGGCCGCATGATAGTGCCGC
>JANMOL010000470.1:0-1985 GCA_031369245.1 Hyphomicrobium sp.
GCTCGGCCAGGAGCGCCTGATTGGCTGCGATTTGTACGTCACGCTCGAGCCGTGCCCGATGTGTGCTGCTGCCATTTCATTCGCCCGGATCCGACGGCTGTACTATGGCGCGAGCGATCCGAAGGGCGGTGGGGTTGAACACGGCGCGCGGGTCTTGCATCAGCCGACGTGTCATCACGTGCCAGAGATTTACGCAGGTATCGGTGAAGCTGAAGCGTCAGCGTTACTGCGGACATTTTTCGCCGCCCGGCGGGACTAGGCAGCGGGGTGTAGGCAGTAGGCTGCGAGCTGAAGCGAGTAGTGAGAAGCGTGTTCGCGATCGAACACGAACTTCACGCCTTCGTCATCCCGGCACCCTGCCGAAGGCGGGCATAAACTCCGGCCGGCAACCAGACAGGCTTGCTCCGGGCGTGGTGGTAGTCAACCGCTCTGCAACCAAGCGAGCGGACAACTGACAGACAGTTTGTTGAAACTTGACTGGGTCCCGGCCTTCGCCGGGATGACAAAACGCGATGGTGCTGAAACGAAATGGTGCTGAAACGAGATGGTGCTGAAATGAGATGGTTCTGAAACGAGGTGGTTCTGAAACGAGATCGTTCAAACGTTGCGAGGGATCGAGGTAGACCTCAGTCCTCCACGCGGGCTTTGCGGGCGCGGGCGAGCAGGCTGCGGCGCTGAGGTTTTGCCGGCTGGCTGATGGCTGGCTGTGCACGATCAGGCGGCGCAATTTGCGCCAGCGTTTCCGATGAAAGCACGCGCGCGAGTTGCGCTTTGAGCCGCTGCTTGGCTGGCTCGGCGGCGGCCAGGATCTCGTCAAACTTCAAGAAATCGAGCACTTGGAATTGGCTCGTGCCTGAGCTGACCAGGATATCGGGCTGCGATGATTTCAGTTTTTCGCGCACAATCGAGCGCTCAAACAGGAAGGCGCTTTGGAACAACGCTTCGAACGCTGTCGGGTGATTGCGCGCGGGGTCGGGTACCGGTGCGCCAGAGACATCAATCGCAACCACGACATCGCAGTCGGCTGTCAGCAAATCGAAGGGCAACGGGTTTGTCAGCCCGCCGTCGATCATTGCGCGGCCATTTGAGATAACTGGCTGGAAGATAACCGGCAGCGCCATGCTGGCCGCAACAGCCGGGCGGAGTGCGCCGCTCGTGTAAATCACCGGCTCTTGCTCGTAGAAATCTGAGGCGACGATTTTCAACGGAACGTCGAGGCTCTCGAATGTGGACTTGACGCCTTTTGGCATGATCAGATCGAGCAGCGCGTTGGGGTCGAGGATGGCGGTGCGGGATGCAAAGGGGTTCAGCATCCGTTGAAACGGCAGCGCGCGGGCCGCAAACACATCGCGCACGAGCGAGAAGCGCTGCGAGAGGAGGTCGCGGGTGTGTTCGCGCAGGGCTTTGCCGGTGATACCGGAGGCGTAGGCCGCGCCGTAGATCGCACCGATCGACGTGCCAGAGATGATCGCTGGCTTGATGCCGAGTTCGTCGAAGGCTTCGAGCATGGCGATGTGGGCTAAACCGCGGGCGCCACCGCCGCCAAGCGCCAATCCAATGGTTGGCGTGCGCCCGCGATCCGGCGGCGGAGCGGCATCGGCCTTGGCGATTTTTTGTGCGGTCATGGGCGGGCGTCCCTGGTGCTCGATGCACACCACACATAGGGGCCTGCGGCCCGTTTCGGAAGAACATGGCGGTGGCCGCTGTCAGCGGCTAATGGCGCGCCAGCCGATATCCTTGCGGCAGAAGCCGCCGGGCCAGTCGATCAGCGAGACCGCGGCGTAGGCATGGGCTTGGGCTTCCGCGACGCTTTTGGCGCGGGCCGTGATATTCAAAACCCGGCCGCCGTCGGCCAGCAGCCGGCCGCCCTCGCGGCGCGTGGCGGCGTGGAATATTTCGACGCCGTCAATTTTGGCGGCGGCATCGAGCCCGCGGATTTCAGTACCCTTGAGCGGCGTGCCGGGATAGCCAGATGCCGCCAGCAC
>JANMOL010000489.1:0-1617 GCA_031369245.1 Hyphomicrobium sp.
CCGAGCGCCGGCTGATAGTCGAAATTTTGGAACATGCGTGTGGAACTTTCGAGCGAAAGCACCTTCAATGTATTGCTCTACGACTATACACACCGAGGAAGAGTCTAGGTCCTCGCATAGCTTATAGTTTTCGTACAATTAGGCCCCGCTGATTTCGGTATAAGCTCACGCAGAGACCGTTTCTTCCAACCCACTTCCCGGATGCGGTGCAGCATTCCAATAATGCTGCGCCGCTGATCCGGGAACTTTCATCTTACTGAAAAGATCGCGTGTTTGCGATGCACCGCCAGAAGAAACGCTGCATCGCGCACGGAAAAACGGGTAATCCTAAAACGGAATCTCATCATCCAGCGCCTTGTCGAAGCTGGCCTTGGACGCGGCGCCGCCGCCGCTCTTGGCAACGCGCTTGGGCTCGGCATAGCTGCTGCTGCCCCCTGGGCCTGAGCCCGACGCGCCCGAACCAAAGCCGCCGCTGTCGTAATCGGACCCGCCGCTCTCCTGCATTCCCATGCCGCCGGACGCCCCGCGCCCGCCGCTGGCCCCATCGAGCATCGTCAGCGAGCCGTTGTAGCCCTGGATCACGACCTCGGTTGAATACTTTTCAGCCCCGCTCTGATCGGTCCACTTGCGGGTCTGCAGCGCGCCTTCGACGTACAGCTTCGAGCCCTTCTTGACGTACTGCTCGACGATCTTGCACAGCGGCTCGCTGAAAATGACGACGCGATGCCACTCGGTCTTTTCTTTCTTCTCGCCGGTCGCCTTGTCGCGCCACGATTCGCTCGTCGCGATGCTCAAGTTGGCGATCGGACGGCCGTCCTGCGTGCGGCGGATTTCGGGATCCTTGCCGACGTTGCCAACCAGGATCACCTTGTTCACGGAACCAGCCATCGGACACTCTCCTTCATCAACCACACGCCGCCTGCCTTACGCACCACATGGGCCGCACCACATAGTTACGACTTGCATCTGCGACTATCCTCGTCCGCGCCCGCTATGGCGCATGATTCTCTCGATTGACCTTAGCCGCTGCCCAGTGCGGACGCCGCCGCGATGGCGCTTTGTCCACGCCTATTCGGACCATCGCTCATGACTATATGTTCTTTATTTGTTCTTGTCTAGCGCCTTCACTTCGCAGCCGCCGCCTCGACCGCATTGGCCAAGCCGCTGAGCACGGCTGCTGGCACCGACTTCGCCGCCACGCAATCCTCGCGCCGGCTGCGCTCCAAAATCGCGGCCGCGTCGCCCTTGAAGTGCGCGGCCTGAGCGCGCCGCACAATTCCGGTCGCGATCGCGCCTGCGGGTGCGCGCGTGCGGCACATCAGGCGCACGAGGTGATCGGTCAGGCGCGGCGTCGCCGCATCGGCCACCGCGCTGTCGCTCGCCGCGCTGCGCGATTTCCAGGCAGCATACGCCTCGCCCGCGCCCCAGCTCGCGCTGTCCTTGACGGCCAGCAGCGGCTCGAGCGCTTCGGAGATGCGCACGCTGGCGCGCTCGCCGCGCACCCGCTCTTTGAGCCGCGTCAGAGCAGTGCGGTCGCCGTCGACCAACGCCTGCAGGCGCAGATCGCGGAAATTTGTCAGGCCCTGCCCTCCCGGCTCGGTGGGCATGCTCGTGTCC
>JANMOL010000543.1:0-1632 GCA_031369245.1 Hyphomicrobium sp.
GGCGAATTCGAACAGCTGCTTCTGGCGGTCTCGTTCGCTGAGTACAGCGCGCAAATCGCTGGCGGCATTCCGATGAGCCAAGTTGAAATCGTCCGCGCCGATGCGCTCGGTGTTTCAAAAACCGAAATCCGCCGGTTTGAGGATTCCGTCGCCGATCTGATGGCCGAGGGCGGCTCGGAGGCCGTCAAGGCCCGGTTGGCCGATTTGATCGCCGCGCAGCCGAATGCCATGACGTTCGGCGACACTGGCCTCGATGAGACCCACGCCGAGATTCAAAATCTTATGCGCCGGTTTTGCCTCGACGAAGTTTACCCGCATGCCCACGAGTGGCATTTGCAGAACGCCTACATCCCGCTCGAAATCATCCAGAAGCTTTCGGAACTCGGGGTGTTCGGATTGTCGCTGCCGGAGCAATACGGCGGCTCGGGTCTTGGCAAGGAAGCGATGTGCGTCGCCTCGGAAGAGTTGTCGCGCGGCTACATCGGCGTCGGCTCGCTCGGGACGCGCGCGGAAATCGCCGGTGAGCTCATCCTGCATAACGGCACCGAGGCTCAAAAAGATAAGTATCTGCCGAAGATCGCGTCGGGCGACTGCTTGCCGACCGCTGTGTTCACCGAACCCAATACCGGCTCTGACCTCGCCTCGCTCAAGACCCGCGCCGTCAAGGATGGCAACGTCTACAAAATCACTGGCCAAAAAACATGGATCACGCATCCCGTTCGCGCCGATATGATGACCGTTCTAACGCGCACCAATCCGAACGAGGCTGGATACAAAGGCCTGTCGATGTTCCTGGCTGAAAAGCCGCGCGGCACGGATGAAACGCCGTTTCCCGCGAAGGGCATGAGCGGCGGCGAGATTGAAGTGCTCGGCTATCGCGGCATGAAAGAGTACGACATCTCGTTCGATGCTTTCGAGGTGCCGGCTGAAAATCTATTGGGCGGCACCGAAGGCCAGGGCTTCAAGGCGCTGATGGCGACCTTCGAAGGGGCTCGCATTCAGACCGCGGCGCGCGCCGTCGGCGTGGCGCAGAACGCCATGGATCTCGGCCTCAAGTATGCGCTTGATCGGGTGCAGTTTGGCAAGCCGATCTATGAATTTCCGCGCGTCCGCAACAAGGTCGTGATGATGGCGGTCGAGACGATGGTCGCGCGTCAGCTGACGTATTTCTCAGCCCGCCAGAAAGACGCCGGACGGCGCTGCGATCTTGAAGCCGGCATGGCCAAGCTGCTGGGTGCGCGCGTTGCCTGGGCCAATGCCGACAACGCCTTGCAAATTCACGGCGGCAACGGCTTCGCGCTGGAATATCCGATCTCGCGGGTGCTGTGTGATGCGCGCATCTTGAACATCTTCGAGGGCGCGGCCGAAATTCAGGCGCAGGTCATCGCGCGGCGGCTGCTCGAGGGTGCGAACTAGATTGCAGAGTGCCCATGCCTCATCGGGCATGGGCGTGACCGTGCCTGCCGATCCGTGCTAAAATCTGACGATGATCATCCGCGATACCCCTGAGGGCTACGGCCTGATCACCCGCCTGTTCCACTGGCTCATGGCGATCGCAATTGTTGTTGTTTTCGGGCTCGGCTATTGGATGGTCGGGCTCGATTATTACAGCCCCTACTACACGCTCGCGCC
>JANMOL010000643.1:0-13506 GCA_031369245.1 Hyphomicrobium sp.
ATCGCCAGCGCCTTTCCAACGGCCAGACCGCGTTGGGCGATCCCCCCAGCCGTGTCGGCGGGGTAGCGCCGCAACTTGGGCCCGCGCGCCGTGGGCTGGGGTAAATCGGCCAAAAGCGCCGAGCGCACGCCGGGCAGCGCGTGCACATGCTGATGACCGTCGACGAAATCCGGGCCCATTCCGAAAACGTCCTCGAACTGCCGGAGCTGGCGTGCGATTTCGCCCGACAGTTCAGCCAGCGGCAGGCGGCCACGCAGCGATGCCGCAATGAGCCTGGCAGCCGTTGGAAACGTTCCGCCGGGTGCAAGCACCGGCATTGCGCTGAGCGGCCGGTCGAGCGTGAGATTGAGATGCAGCCCCATCGCCAGACGGCCTGAAAGACCGCCAAGCGCGGCTGCATCGCGCCCAACCGCCGGCTGCGTGATGAGCACGCTCGCAGCCGAGATGCGGCCGCGCTCGGCCAGATCGCAAATGGCGCGCGAAACGCCCGAAGTCAGCGCAAAGTCGTCAGCGCAAAGGATAATGGGACCGCTCATGCCCGCATGTCGTTTGCCTCTCGGTGCAGGCTCTGCGCTGGGCTTTTCGGCGGCAGCCCGAATTCCTCGCGCACCAAAAACAGCGGCCGCGCTTTGACCTCCTCGTAAACCCGGCCAATGTACTCGCCGAGGATGCCGAGAAAAATCAGCTGGATGCCGGAAAAGAACAGCACCGTGACCATGAGCGTTGGAAAGCCGCGGGCGCTGTCGCCAAACAGCAGCGTTTTCGTCAGGATGACCAGCATATAGACGAACGCAATGGCCGAAATGATGAGCCCGGTGATCGACGACATGCGCAGCGGCACCGTCGAGAACGACGCCAGTCCGTCGAGTGCCAGCCGGGCGAGCTTGAGGGGCAGCCAGCGCGAGGAGTCTCCGCTTGGTCGCGGCGGCATGTCGAACGGCACCCCGATCGAGGGATAGCCAATCCAGGCGAATAGCCCGTTGTTGTAGCGCTTGTGCTCGCCGATTTTGTTGATGGCATCGACGGCGCGGCGGCTCAGCAACCGGAAATCGCAGGAATTCTCTTGCAGCTTCGTGCGCGAAAGGGCGTGGAACATTTTGTAGAAAAGCCGCGCGCCTTCCCGCCGCCAGGCGCTATCGGCATGCCGGTCGATGCGCTGGCCAAAGACCACGTCGTAACCGTCGCGCCACTTGGCGACGAATTGGCTGATCGCTTCGGGCGGATGCTGCAGGTCGCTGTCCATGATGACAACCGCCCCGCCAGGCGCATAGCTGAGGCCGGCTGCCACCGCGATTTCCTTGCCAAAGTTGCGGCTGAGCGCAACCGCCGCGATGCGCGGGTCCTGATCGTGGAGCGCGCGCAGCTTGATCAGCGTGCCATCGGTCGAGCCGTCATCGACAAACAGGATTGTCCAGCGAAGCCCGGTTGCATCCAACGCGGGCACAAGCCGGGTCAGCAGCGGCTCCAGGCCATCCTGTTCGTTGAGCACCGGGATGAGCACCGACAGTTCTGGCTCGGCCGTATGCGATGTCTTGACCCGTGGTGTCAGCGTCGTCATGGCGATCCCTTAGGCTGGCAGCGAACGTCGCAACGATAGCCTGTTAAGGCGGCCCCGGGCAGGACCCATTGCCGCCCTGGCGCGCATCAGGTAGCGGTTTTGGCGGTCGATAGCGCCCGCAGGAGGAAGTCGTGAAAATTTGCATGATCGGGGCCGGCTATGTCGGCTTGGTGTCTGCAGCCTGTTTCTCCGAGTTTGGCTGGCAAGTCACGTGCGTCGACAATGATCCAGCCCGGCTTGAAGATCTCCACGCCGGCCGCTCGCCCATTTACGAACCCGGCCTTGACGACCTGATCCAGCGCAACATGCGCGCAGGCCGCCTGGTTTTTACCGGCGAACTGGGCCCGGCCGTTAAACAGGCCGATGTCGTTTTCCTGGCTGTCGGAACACCGATGCGGCGCGGCGACGGCTATGCGGACTTGTCCTATGTCTACGCGGCGCTTGAAGATTTGGCGCCCCACCTCAATGGCTTCACGGTCATTACAACGAAATCGACCGTGCCGGTCGGCACCAGCCGCGAAATCGAAAAGCGCCTCAGGGAAATCCGCCCGGACGCCGACGCGGCAATCTGCTCGAACCCGGAGTTTCTGCGTGAAGGATCCGCAATCCAGGATTTCACCCATCCCGATCGCGTGCTCGTTGGCACGGATAGCGCCAAAGCGCGCGATGTCCTTGAGCGGCTCTACAAGCCACTCTCGCTGCGCGGCTCGCCGGTGATTTTCGTCTCGCGCGAGTCAGCCGAACTCGCAAAGTATGCAGCCAACGCCTTTCTGGCGTTGAAGATCAGCTTCATCAACGAGATCGCTGATCTCTGTGAAGCGGTCGGAGCCGACGTCCAAGAAGTGGCCTCAGCCATCGGCAAAGACCGGCGCATCGGTGACAAGTTTCTCCACCCAGGCCCGGGCTATGGCGGATCGTGCTTCCCCAAGGACGTGTCGGCGCTCATTCGAACAGCGCGCGAGCACAGGTCGCCGATTTCGATCATTGAGCAGGTCGAACGCGTCAACCACGAGCGCAAGATTGCGATGGCGGGCCGGATCGAAGCCGCGGCCGGCGGCGCGTTGCGCGGTAAAACCGTCGCGATCCTGGGCGTCACGTTCAAGCCCAACACCGATGATATGCGGGATTCCCCCAGCCTGGTGATTGTGCCGATGCTGCAGGAGCGCGGCGCGGTTGTGCGCGCGTTTGATCCGCAGGGCCAGAAACAGGCCGCCCCGCTGTTGCCGGGCGTCGTGTGGTGCACGGCCGCACTCGAGGCAGCCCGTGGCGCCGACGTGCTGGCTATCGTGACCGAATGGAACGAGTTCCGCGCGCTGGATCTGGTAGCGGCCCGGGCAGCCATGGCCGGTGCGGCACTCGTCGATTTGCGCAACGTGTTTCAGCCAGCTGCGGCGCGTCAGGCCGGGTTCGTGTACACTAGCATAGGCCGTTCTTAAGCGCGGCCAAGCTCACCGCTCTTTGAAAGCCTTTGCGAACTGGTCAGACAGCGGCTTGACCAGGTAGGACAGCGCCGTGCGCGCCGACGTGGTGATTTGAACTTCGGCCGGCATTCCAGGCACCAGCTTGAGCTCGCTCAGCTTGCTCATGCCGTCATCCGAAATTTCGACCCGCGCGACGTAGTACGATAAGCCGGTTTTGGGATCGGTGGTCAGATCCGCAGCAACCGTGGTGACGCGGCCGGAGACGCTCGGCGTCGTGCGCTGATTGAAAGCTGGAAAGCGGATCGTCGCCTCGTGGTGCGAACGGGCCTGATCAATGTCGCTCGGTGCGATCTTGGCATCGATGACCAGCGTGTCGCCCTCGGGAACGATCAGCATCAACGGTTCGGTGGTCGTGATGACGCCGCCAACCGTAAAGACCGACATCTGGTGCACCAATCCATTGACCGGGCTCTTGATATCGACACGGCTGAGCTGATCAGCAGCAGCCGTCCGGCGCTCGGTCAGTTCGACGAGCTTGCCTTCGGCTTCACGCAGATCCTTGACGACGTCGCTCTTGGCCTCGCTATCGACCGTGAGCCGCTGAATTTCGATTTCCGCGACCTTGCCCCGGCTGGTGCCTGCAGCAGCCTGAAGCTGAGCCTTTTCGCCTTCAAGGCGTGCGGCCTCGCGCTTCAGCGACATCATCTTGCTGGTGGTCACAAGGCCCTGCGCTTCAAGCGGTCTCAGCCCGTCGAGCTCGCGCGCGATCAAAACGATCTCACGGGCTTTCGCTTCCGCTTGGATCGTGTTGCCAGCGATTTCTTCTTCAAGTCCGGCGATACGTTCCGCCAGCTGGGCCTTCTGTTCCGCGCGCGTGCGGCGGCGCGATTGAAACAGTGTTGTTTCGCCAGAAATCATTTGCGCTACATCAGGTTCTGATGCCCGGGAACTCAATTCCTGCGAGAATGCAATCGCGTCAGATTCATCGCGCTCGGCGATCAGGCGCGCGCGGCGGCCCTGCAGTTCATCGGCTTGCTTGGTGATCAGTTGCAGGCTGGCGCGCGTGACGGTCTCGTCGAGGCGGACCAGGACGTCGCCAGCTTTGACGCGGTCGCCGTTGGTAACGAAGATCTGCCCGACAACACCACCGGACGGATGCTGGATTTTCTTGACGCTGCCGGCAACGACGACCGTGCCCGTTGCCTGCACCGCACCCGAAAGATCCGTAGTGGCAGCCCACCCCCCGACGCCGCCGATCAAGCCGAAGATCGTCAGAATTCCCAGCAGCACATAGCGCCAGACGGATGTCAGGTTGTGATCGGCCTTGCGGCGCTGAGCCGTGCCGGGAAGCAGGACAGGCTGAGTTGCCATCGATGCTATCCCTTTTTCTGCGCGAGATCGGGCGCATCGATGCGCAAGTCACTGTGTTGACCTGTGCCGCCGGGCGGCACGGTTTGCAGCATGGCCCGCAGCACTTCGTCCTTGGGACCGAACGCCCGCGTCTGGCCGTTGGCGAGCACCAGCACCTTGTTGACGGCGGCCAGCGCTGATGGCCGGTGCGCAATGACGACGGCGATCCCGCCCCGTTTGCGCACCGCCAGAATAGCGTCCGTCAGTGCCGCATCGCCAGCGGCATCCAAGCTGGCGTTGGGCTCGTCGAGCACCACCAGAAATGGATCGCCGAACATCGCGCGCGCCAAAGCAACGCGCTGGCGCTCGCCGCCTGACAGGGCCCGGCCCGCCTCTCCGATCCGCGTTTGGTAGCCGTCCGTCAGTCTGACAATCAAATCATGCGACCCTGCGGATTTGGCGGCGGCAACCACCTGGGCGCTCGCGGCCGACGCATCAAACCGGGCAATGTTTTCGGCAATCGTGCCATCGAACAGTTCGACATCTTGCGGCATGTAGCCGATATGGCGGCCGAGTTTTTCTGGTGCCCACTGGTCGAGGCTAGCGCCGTCGAGCCGAACCGCGCTCGCTGGGCTCGATGGCTGCCAGACGCCGACCAGCGCCCGCGCCAATGTCGATTTACCCGATCCGCTAGGACCGATAACGCCCAGGGCGTCGCCGCGTTCGAGCGTGAAGGCAACGTTCTTCAAGATCGCTTCATGCTGTCCGGGTGGCGCCACAATCAGTGCTTCGGCCTGAAGCTGCTGCACGGGCGCGGGTAGTTCAATGGCATCGGCGCGCCGTTCGCCGGCCGCAACCAGCAGATCGCCGAGACGCTTGGCGCTGTGACGGGCTGAGATAAAGCCCTTCCAGTGCGCAATCGCCGACTCAATCGGTGCCAGTGCGCGCGAGACGGAAATCGACGCGGCAATAATGGCACCCGGCGACAACTCGTTCTGGATGACGAGATAGGCCCCCAGTCCCAAGACCGCGGACTGCAGCACCATGCGGATGACCTTGGTGATATTGCCAATGCCGCCAGCAGCGTCTGACGCTTTGAGTTGATAGCCGAGGTAGGTGCTGTTGAGATCGTTGAAGCGCAGGCCGATGTGGGGCGATATCCCCATGGCGTGGATCGATTCCGCATTGCGCCGCGCCGTTTCCGCAAGCGCTAGCCGTTGGCTGCCGGCCGCGCTCGCCGCCTTTAAGGGTGCCGAGCTGCGGACTTCGGTGAGGATCGTCAGAATGACGAGGAAGATCGCCCCGAGCGTCGCAACCAGCGCCAGCGTTGGATGCAGAACATAGACGAAGCAAAGGTAGACCGGCATCCACGGCAGGTCGAAAAGGGCGCTGAGCCCAAGCCCAGACATGAAATTGCGAATCTGGTCGAGATCGCGCAGCGGTTGCATGCCGTCGCCGCCTCCACGGGCACGCAAAGGCAAAATCTGCACGGCCGAGAACACCCGCGGGCTGAGGCTCTTGTCGATCCGCATCCCGACCCGGCTCATGATCCGCGTTCGGATAAACTCCAGCAGGCCGTTGACGGCGTAGAGGCCGATCATCAAGATCGATAGACCGATCAGTGTCGGCACCGATTGAGACGGCAGCACGCGATCGTAGACCTGCAGCATGTAAAATGAGCCGGCCAGGGCCAGAATATTGATCACGCCGGAGAACAGCGCGACGCTGGTCAGCACCGGGCTGTACGACCATAACAACGCCCCAACGGGATGTTGCTGGGCGTGGCGCGTGGGTGGCCGCTGACGTGTCATGATTTCCGCTTGGTACTCGAACTGCTAGCCGTCATCGCCGAGCCCCGATCGCTGCCGGGTATTGGCAGTCTTAACAAGCACAAACGCGTTAGTTTTTTGTTTGCTCAGGGGCTGCCGGGCGCGGCTCGAGCTTGCCAACAGCGATCCGGCCGTCGGGCAGGATGGCGCGGACTTTGGCCGGCCGGTCCTTGAAATTGCGGGCGGCAACGCGCTTGACGAGTTCGTTGACGATCCGCGGTTCGCCGATCGCTTCGACGATCCAAGGCTGGTCGCCACCCGCCCACTCGCCCTTTTCCAGCTTCAAGAACTCATCGCGGCTCTCGGTCAGTCTCTGATCGACCTCGGGCGTTACCATCGCCCACCAGGCAGCGGCGGCGAGCGAAACGGGGCCATTTTCCGCTTTCTGAGCACCGATCACCGCGAATTGGCCGTGGGCGATCGCGGGCGTCAGGAAATCGTTAACTTGGCTGAGCGTGAGCTTGGAATGCCGCTGCGAGCTCATCAGCATCGCCACGATCCGGCCGAAGGCCGCGGCGCGGTCATCGGCGGCTTGTTTGCTGTCTGTCGCGAGGCTGGCGGGCTGTGCCGCGTCGGGCGAGGATGAAAACTTTGCCACGAGCCATGATCCTTTGCGGAAAAATATGTGAGCTTCCCATCGAGCAGATTATACCGGTTGATGAGCAGGCAGACTATCGGTTTCGGAGCGATTTGGCCCCGGCCGCCGAGGCTCGGTGTCAGTGCGCGCACCCGTTAAGCACTGCGATGGCCGCTCGCTTCGGTGCTTCAAATGAGTTTAAAAGGGTGGCCGTGGCTCCGCCGGAGCGAATTGAGCGATGTTAAACAGATCGTGTCAGCCGGTCACGGCGCACTGAAGTTGGGGTGACGGATGGGCTTGCCAACGCTGCACAGCTTTTTGGCCTCGTGGACCCTGGACGGTGCCACCCGCGGAGCCGTGGCCCAGACCGTGGAGGCGCTCGCCGAGACCAGCATTGCCATGGCCGAGCTGGTCGCCAAGGGCGCGCTGGCCGGCCAGCTGGGACGTGTCTCGGCACGCGCTGGCGAGTTCGACGAGCAAAAGGAAATCGACGTCCTGGCAAACGCCAGCATTTTGGCCGCCATGCGCAACGCGCCCGTTGCAGCCTTGGCATCGGAAGAACTGCCAGATCCCGTCACACTCAATCCCGACGCGCCGCTTCTGGTCGCAACCGACCCGTTGGACGGCTCGTCAAACGTTGAAGCCAATGTTTCGTTTGGTATGATTTTTTCGGTTCTGCCCCGGCATCCGACCTCGACGGGTGCTGCAGCCTTCCTGCGGCCGGGAGCGCACCAGCTTGCCGCCGGCTTTGTCGTCTATGGACCCCAAACCGTCCTCGCTTTGACCGTCGGCGCCGGAACCCAGATATTCACGCTCGACCGCGCCGCCCGCACCTTCGTGCTGACCCAGAAGAGCGTCACGATCCCGCCCGAGACGCGCGAATACGCCATTAATGCGTCCAACGCCCGGTTTTGGGAAGAGCCGGTGCGCATCTATGTCCACGATTGCGAAAACGGCGTCGAAGGCCCGCGCGCCCAAGACTACAACATGCGCTGGACCGGTTCGCCCGTCGCCGACGTTTTTCGAATTTTGTCGCGTGGCGGAATTTACCTCTACCCCGGTGACAGCCGGAAAGGCTTTCATCAAGGCCGCATCCGCCTGATCTACGAGGCCAACCCGCTCGCCTGGGTGATCGAACAAGCAGGTGGCCGCGCCACTACTGGCAAAGAGCGGGTGCTCGACATCGTGCCGTCAGCTCTGCATCAAAAAACGCCGCTGATTTGCGGCTCTCGCGGCGAAGTAGACCGGGTCATCCGGCTCTATAGCGGTGTTGACCTCAAGAGCGAACGTTCGCCATTGTTCGGGCGCCGTGGGCTTTTGCGAGCATGGCCATAGTGGCAGAGTAGAACGCAACCCCAGGAGGCCGTTGAGCGCACTGAATGTCGATCAAGCATCCCATCATTTCGGTTACCGGCTCATCGGGTGCCGGCACCACCTCTGTCCGGCATACGTTCGAACATATTTTCAGGCGTGAGAACGTCAATGCAGCGTTCGTGCAGGGCGACGCGTTCCACCGCTTCGACCGCGCCGGCATGGAAAAAGCCATGGCATCGGCATCCAAGCGCGGCAATCAGCACTTCAGCCATTTTGGACCTGACGCCAACTTGTTCGAAGAGCTGGAAACCTTGTTCCGGACATACTCTGAATCAGGCGGCGGTAAAACGCGCGATTACGTGCACGGCGCCCACGAAGCCGGCGCGAGCAAAGCCGCTGCCGGTTGCTTCACGCCGTGGACCGATATCCCGTCGGGCACCGATATCTTGCTGTATGAAGGCCTGCACGGCGCGGTGGTGACGGATAACGTCAATACCGGGCGCTACGCCGATTTGCGCATAGGCGTGGTGCCCGTGATCAACCTCGAATGGATTCAAAAGATCGATCGCGATCGGGCGCTGCGCGGCTACACGATTGAGGAGGTGACGGCTGCAATTCTGCGCCGCATGCCCGATTACATCAGGTACATCTGTCCGCAATTCACTGAAACCGACATCAACTTCCAGCGCGTGCCGACCGTCGATACCTCAAACCCGTTTACCGCCCGCTGGATCCCAACGCCCGACGAATCGATGGTCATCATCCGGTTCAAAGAGCCGCGCGGCATCGATTTTCCGTACTTGCTGTCGATGATCCACGATAGTTTCATGTCGCGCGCGAACTCAATCGTCGTGCCAGGAAATAAGCTCGATCTGGCCATGCAGCTGATCCTCACGCCCCTCATTCTGCAGCTCGTTGAACGCCGTCACCGCGCGCTCTAGAGGACAAAAGAACAGACCGGTCGTGCCAACGCAGCCGAATCCCGCTAGATCTGAACCGGTTAACTGACGAAGTGGGGTCTCGCTCGTGACGCGCCCAATCATCATCGCCCCGTCCATTCTGTCGGCTGACTTCGGCCGGCTGGCGGATGAAATCAAAACGGTTGATGCAGCCGGGGCCGACTGGATCCACTGCGATGTGATGGATGGCCACTTCGTGCCCAACATCACGTTCGGGCCGCCGGTCATCAAAGCCGTGCGCGCAGCGTCAAAGAAAATCTTTGACGTGCATTTGATGATCGCACCCGCCGATCCGTTCCTCGCAGCGTTTGCCGAGGCCGGCGCCGATATCATCACGGTACACGCGGAAGCCGGCCCCCACCTTGATCGCTCGCTGCAGGCCATCCGCGCGCTTGGCAAAAAAGCTGGCGTCTCGCTCAATCCCTCGACATCGGAAGCCGTCATCGAACACGTGCTCGACCGTCTCGACCTCATCTTGCTGATGACGGTCAATCCTGGGTTCGGCGGGCAAGCGTTTATTCCAGCGGTGCTTGAAAAAATCCGGCGTGTGAAAGTCATGATCGGCAATCGCCCGATCGACATCGAAGTCGATGGCGGCGTGACACCCCAAACCGCAGGCCAGGTTGCCAAGGCCGGCGCCAACGTGCTGGTCGCGGGCTCGGCCGTGTTCAAGGGTGGCACGCGCGAGGCCTATGCCGCCAACATAGCAGCGATTCGTAAAGCCGCCGAAGCCGCACGCTAGATCTTGTAAAAATCCCGGTACCACGCAACGAACCGGCCGATACCGTCGGCTAGTGGTGTCGCTGGTTTGAAGCCGACGGCGCTCATAAGCGCATCAACGTTGGCGTAGGTTTCCGGCACATCGCCCGGCTGTGCCGGAAGGTAGTTGCGGAGTGCCGTGCGCCCGGTGGCCTTCTCAATCAGCGCAATAAATGTTTGAAGCGGCACCGGCGTGTTGTTGCCGATGTTGAAAATCCGGTAGGGCACCGCTGACGTGTCCGGGCGCGGCGCGGCACTGGTCCAATCGGGGTCAGGCGTTGCAACGCAGTCCAGGGTTCGCACCACGCCTTCGACGATATCGTCGATGTAGGTAAAGTCACGCGCATGATGGCCATCGTTGAAAACGTCAATCGGGCGGCCTTCGAGAATGCTCTTGGTGAACATGAAAAGCGCCATGTCGGGCCGGCCCCAGGGCCCGTAAACCGTAAAGAACCGCAGCCCCGTCAGGGGAATGCAATAAAGGCTGGCGTAGGTGTGAGCCATCAGCTCGTTGGCTTTTTTGGTCGCGGCGTAGAGGCTCAGCGGATGATCAACGGCATCACGTTCGCTAAAGGGCATTTTCGAGTTTGAGCCGTAGACCGAACTTGACGAGGCGAACACACAATGCGCGACGGCATTGTGCCGGCAGCCTTCAAGAATATTGAGAAACCCCTGAATATTGGACTCGATGTAGGCGTGCGGGTTCTCCAGCGAATAGCGAACCCCGGCCTGCGCCGCCAAATGCACGACCCGGTCGAACTTTTCGCGCAGGAATACGTCGCTCATGATTGTACGGTCGGCTATGTCAGCCTTGATGAAGCGAAAGCGATTGCGGCCTTCGATCTCGGCGAGCCGGGCCTCTTTGAGCCGCACATCGTAATAGGCATTGAGGTTATCGACGCCGATCACCTCATCGCCGCGCGCGAGCAGAGCCTTTGCGGTGTGAAAGCCGATGAAGCCAGCGGCGCCGGTCAGGAGAACTTTCATACGCGGCGGCCTGACCCCATCCTGTGCAGTCTTATTGCGGGTTGTGTCTTGTGTGGCCTGCGCATAACAGACAATTCCATCCCGTGCCAGACCGTAGCGTAAGGATCTGACAACGTGCGACCGCTAGTAGGCCAGGTGCCAGACAGCCCATCGAAAGCGTGCAGCTGATGAATTTTGCCGAGCCGCTGCCGATTGATGACGTGCTTGACGCCGTCAAGTCGGCGCTCGTGACGGCGGGACAGGCGGTCCTGGTCGCGCCGCCGGGTGCGGGCAAGACAACCCGCGTGCCGCTCGCTCTTTTAGGCGAGCCGTGGCTTGAGACCCGCAAAATCCTTGTGCTTGAGCCCCGCCGGATCGCCGCCCGCGCGGCCGCCGAGCGCATGGCGCACACGCTCGACGAGCCCCTGGCGCAGACGGTCGGTCTCAGGGCGCGGCTGTCGTCCCGGACAGGACCCAAGGTCCGGGTCGAAGTCATAACCGAGGGCGTGTTTACGCGCATGATCCTCGATGATCCGGAACTGACCGGTATCGGCGCCGTTCTGTTCGACGAATTTCATGAACGTTCGCTGGATGCTGATCTTGGCTTGGCGCTGGCGCTGGATGCCCGCCAAGGCCTGCGTCCCGATCTGCGCCTGCTGGTCATGTCGGCGACACTCGACGGCGCGCGCGTCGCCAAACTGCTGGGCGATGCGCCCGTCCTGACCAGTCAAGGCCGGGCCTTTGCCGTTGAGGTGCGGTACACTGGCCGGCGCTCGGCACGCATCGACGATGATGTTGTCGAGGCCGTGCTGCGCGCACTCGCGCGAGATCCCGGCTCGATCCTGGTGTTTCTGCCGGGCCAGGGCGAGATCCAGCGCGTCGCGGACCGGTTGAAGGATCACATCTCGGACCCGGCAATCGACATCGCGCCATTGTATGGCGCGCTGACCCCTGCAGCACAGGACCTCGCGGTCGCCCCATCACAACCAGGACGCCGGAAAATCGTTTTAGCCACGTCGATTGCCGAGACGTCATTGACCATCGATGGCGTCCGAACTGTTATCGATAGCGGTTTGGCGCGCGTGCCGCGCTTTGAACCCGACATCGGCATTTCCCGGCTTGAAACGGTCCGCGTCTCGCGCGCTGCAGCCGACCAGCGCATGGGCCGCGCGGGCCGGACAGCACCCGGCATTTGCTATCGGCTGTGGGACGAACCTGAAACTCAGGGCCTGGTGCCGTTTGCCGAACCCGAGATCAAATCAGCAGACCTGTCGAGCTTGCTGCTCGATTGTGCGGCCTGGGGCGCGACCGATCCCAGGTCGTTGTCGTGGCTTGATCCGCCCTCTGAGGGGCTGATCAAGGCAACGCGCACCGAATTGCAGCTGATTGGCGCGCTCGACGATCGCGGGCAGATTACTGGCGAAGGCCGACAGCTCAGGGCGTTGCCGTTGCCGCCGCGCTTGGCGCGCATGATCATCAGCGCGGGAAAGCAGGGTGCCGCGATGCAGGCCGCTGAAATTGCTGCCGTTCTGGTCGAGCGCGGGATCGGCGGCACGGATGCCGATCTTGCTATTCGATTGGAAAATTTTCGCCGTGATCGCTCGCGCCGGGCGGATGATCTGCGGCGGCTCGCGCGCGGGTGGGCGGATGCGGCCCCAAATGGCCAAGCGCGAAATCGCTCCGCGCCGTCCGTCGCGAGCATTCTGGCGCTCGCCTTTCCAGAGCGCATAGCGAAAGCCCGCGGCGCAGGCGGGCAATTTCTCTTGGCCAACGGCCGAGCTGGCACTGTTGATAGTGCGCTGTCGCTCGCGCGTGCGCCGTATCTGGTAGTGGCCGAACTGCAAGGCCGCGCCGCAGCCACCCGCATCCTGCTGGCCGCTGCGACCGATGAAGCCGAAATTATTGAGATTGCCGCTGACCGGCTTGCAGAAAATGATGAGCTGATGTTCGACAGCGCGGCACGGGCTGTGCGGGCACGGCGCGTGCGCCGCATCGGCGCCATAACACTTGCAGCCGAGCAGCGGCCCGTACCCGTGTCAGATGAAGCCGCGTCTGTGCTAGCCAATGGCATCGCGGCAGAAGGCGTGCACCAGCTGGCGTGGTCGAAGCCGCAACTCCAGGTGCGCCAGCGCGGTGCCTTTTTGCGATCAGCCGCCGCGCCCGATTGGCCTGATCTTTCGGATGCAGCCCTCGCCGCAACCGTCAGCACGTGGCTGCAACCGTTTTTGACCGGCAAAACAAAAATGGCGGAGATTGGCGCGGACGATCTTGGGCGAGCACTCGATGTGCTGCTTCCATGGACCCTGCGGCAGCGTTTGGACGCCGAGGCCCCCACCTATTTCGAAGCCCCGACGGGCAACCGGTTTTCGGTCGATTATGAGGGTGCAGGTGCTCCTGCGGTCCATATCCGGGTTCAGGAACTGTTCGGATTGCAAACACACCCGGCGATCGCTGGTGGACGTCTGCCGTTGACGCTCAATTTGTTGTCGCCAGCGCACCGCCTCATCCAGATTACCCGCGATCTGCCAGGCTTTTGGGCGGGGTCATGGGCAGCCGTCCGGGCCGATATGCGCGGCCAGTACCCAAAGCACGTCTGGCCCGAAGACCCGGCCCGCGCCCAGCCAACGGCCCGCGCCAAACCGCGGGGGACATAAGGCGCCAGGTATGTGCCTGGACTGGCTCGGCGTGCAATTGGCACGCTCGATCGACCGCACTCGACGGCTTTTCCCACAGGCTGAGTGAGGCCGCCCGACGTTCCGTTGACTACGGCCTG
>JANMOL010000123.1:0-1642 GCA_031369245.1 Hyphomicrobium sp.
GCGAACGGTCCGCCCTCGATGGATCGATCAAAAGCCACATTGAGCGCCAACCGGTTGCTATCGGCCTTGGCCATCTTGACGGTGGCGGATCCACCCTTTTCAAACGCCAGCGTGAAGGTGCGCGATTTCGGATCGAACACGACTTCCTTAAATCGGACGAGCGGGCGGCCATCGACTTCGATCGGTCCGACGAGAAACGACGAACCGTAGCCGGTGTTGCGCATGTTCGGCGGTGTCATCGGGCGCGGGCGCCAGTAACCGTCTTGCGGATAGAGCACCAGTACTTCTTCCGCGCCATCGGTACGCAGCAGCCAGACCTGCAGCAGGTGCAAACCTTTTTCGACCCTATCGCCAATGCGAACGGTGGCCGTCGAGGGCCGCCAGAACGCCGGAAAGGCGTAGCCGACCACCCACATCTCGGTCTCTTCATAAAGCGTGACTTTGCGCGGCTGGCCGGGTGCTGCGTAGGACGGGTCGGCGCTCATATCGCACGCCGTCCAGTCGGCTTCGAAATTGTCGCGCATGCCAGCTGCCAAATAGACCGGGTGTGCGGCCTCGATGCGGAACGAGCGCACGTCCTTGTTGGCAAACGAGACCGCGACGTTATCTTTTTCGGCGCACAGCACCGGGTCGCTCTCATTTTTCACCTCAACGGCGAGCCCGTCGAGAGACGCCGCCTGCGCGCCGGGAGCCAGTCCCGAGACACACAAAAATACAGACAGTGCGAGTGAAGCCAGCGTCCGCATAGCGTTCTCCAAATGACGGCGGGTAGCGCGTATTCTACGCATGCTCGATGCGCACGGCATAGACATCGCCAGAGTTTGCCGCGTGCGGCAAATTGCTGAGGTGTTGGGCCATGTGTGCGGCATTGATCCAGGGATCAAACGTCAACGTCTGACTTTCCCCCAACGCGCAATTGAAATGATAGACACCGAGGCTTGCGAGCCGCTCAAGACAGCGCAGCGCCACGGCGCGCGCGATCGTCGTGAATTCGAACGAGACCTGCGGCACGGGCTGTGACAGGCCCGCCAGAACCTCGTCTTCGAAGCCTTCGACGTCGATCTTGACGAACTGGGGCGGTCCAAAGACCGCGATCAGCCGGTCGAGGGTGATGGCGGGCACGATCAACTCACGATCCCAGACTTGGCCCTCCCAGCCCATGGCCCCATCGGCCTCGATCTTGAAGGCATCGGATACGGTTGAGACGGTCGGGTTGCGTGAATTGATATGCAGCGTGACATCGCCAGCGCACGCTGCAACCGCTGCGGGCAGCAGCATGACGCCGGCATCGCGGCCGTGAATGAGCCGCAACGCCCGCACCAGCAGCGGCTGCGGCTCGAGCGCGACCACGCGCGCACCCAGCCGGCGGAACGAGGAGACGCGATCGCCGACATGCGCACCAATATCAAACACCAGCGCATCGCGGCAAACGAACTGCGCGTAGAGCCGGTCCATCGCCGCCTTGGGCGCGTCGGCACCGTGATAGGTGCGCAGGGAACAGAACACGGCCTGAAGCGCTGCTGATGGCATCAGCTACTCCGCATCCAGACGCTGTGCCGCGATAATCTCGGGCGGTGGCGAGAAGTCTTCCGGAATGCCCGCGATCCCGTGCCGGCGCATAAACCGCCCCAAAGCCGGTGAT
>JANMOL010000594.1:0-2614 GCA_031369245.1 Hyphomicrobium sp.
GAAAAAAATACCAATTTCACGATTGACTTTGGCTTGATAGAAAATGATTATCCCCATTATACAAAATATTAGAAAATGTGTCCTTTGGGAGGACGACTACCATGCTGGATGAGATGGATGTCAAAATCCTGCGAATTTTACAGTCCGATTGTACGCGGCCCGTTGCCGACATCGGCAAGGAAGTTGGGCTATCAACCACGCCGTGCTGGCGGCGCGTTCAAAAGCTTGAAGAGGCGGGTGTCATTCAGCGGCGCGTCGCGATCCTGGATCCCCGTCAAGTCAATGCCGGCGTGACGGTTTTCGTATCGATCAAGACCGATCAGCATTCACACGGCTGGCTGGAAAAATTTCACGGTGCCGTCGCGGATTTCCCTGAGGTCGTCGAGTTCTACCGGATGTCGGGTGAGGTCGATTATTTGCTGCGCGTGGCGGTGCCGGATATCGCCGCCTACGATGCGTTCTACAAGAAGCTCATCGCACGCATTGAAATCGCCAAGGTGTCGTCTGCGTTTGCGATGGAGCAGATCAAATATACCACCGCTCTACCGCTTGAGTTTGCCAGGCCTGCAGTCACTGGCCGGGCTGAACGGCCGGAGGCGCAACCCTAGGATTTGGGTTTGCCAAGCCTGGAGATCAGGCTCGACGTATCCCATCGCTGCCCACCCTTGCTTTGGATTTCGGCGTAAAACTGATCGACCATGCGGGCGACTGGCAAGTGAGCACCGTTGCGCTCAGCTTCTGCCTGGCAGATCGCGAGATCCTTGCGCATCCAGTCAACCGCAAAGCCGAACTCAAACGCGCGCGCGTGCATCGTTGCCCAGCGGTTGTCCATTTGCCAGGACTGCGCGGCACCCTTTGAAATTGTAGCCTGGACAGCATCGAGATCGAGACCAGCCTGCTCGGCAAAATGAATGGCTTCTGAAAGCCCCTGGATCAGGCCAGCGATCGCGATCTGATTGACCATTTTTGTCAGCTGCCCTGCACCCGAGGGCCCGATGCGGCGGACCGTGCGTGCATAGTGCGCAATCACCGGTGCGGCCTTATCGAAAGCCGCCTGATCGCCGCCCGCCATCACCGTCAGCGTGCCAGCCTCGGCACCAGCTTGCCCGCCCGACACCGGACAATCAAGAAACGCGATGTTTTTGGCGTGCGCTGCCGCTGCCAGCTGGCGCGCGACGTCGGCCGACGCGGTTGTGTGATCGATAAAAACTGCGCCGGGCTTCATGGCGGCGAAAGCGCCGTGCTCACCCATCGCGACGCTGCGCAAATCCTCGTCATTGCCAACGCACGAGAAGACAAAATCGGCGCCGCGTGCCGCCTCGGCAGGGGTTGGCGCTACGCGGCCCTGGCCGTGAGCCGCTAACCAAGCCTCAGCCTTAGCAGCAGTGCGATTGTAAACCGTGACGCGATAACCGCCGCGCTCGCACAAATGGCGGGCCATCGGTGCCCCCATCACGCCCAATCCAATCCACGCCACTGACGCCATGATACTATTCCCGCCGCCGCCATCTCATTGAGATCGCCCTTGTAGGGCATTGGCGGGCTGGCGCCAGAGGAAGAAAACATCATCCTACACGGGCCACAAAAAAGGAGAAGTCATCAGCTTCTCCCGGATTTTTGCACTGTGTTTTTTGGGTAATCAACTAGCGCCAGCTGGCGTTCCAGCCCCAGCCGCCGCCACGCCACCCGCGCACCGGCCGTGCACTAACCGTGCAATAAACCGAACCAGCACCCGCGTCGCACGTCACGCTCTTTTCGTCCGCCGGACGCCAATGGGCGAACTGTTCTCCGTAGCGCACTGCAACCTTGCTTTTCCAATTCGCGATCGCTGATTCCCGAGCGCGCCACTGCTTGACGTGAAACGGCAGGTAGTCGCTGGCGTAGCTGGCGCGCGCTTCGATGCGCTGGATGCGATAAGAGCCGTACCCGCTGTTGTTCCAATCGTGCGAGCGCTGGCTCACACGGACATCATCGTCCTCGTCCTCGTCGTAGTCGCGCGCAACCGGTAGGGCAGCATAGCCGCGATTTTCGGAGCGATAGCTGCTATCGTCGCCGAAATCTGCAGCGATGCTCGGGGCAATATCTGCAACAATCGACGTGGCTGCAGCAAACGCGGCTAAGACAAGGGCACGGGTCATCAGACTTCTCCATCGGGCTCGAACACGTCGCGGACCGCAGGGTCCGACAATGACCGCCAGATTATCTTGCGGCCTCTGAGCCAGGGCTGAATGGCGCAGTCATCTCGCATTCATGTTTTGTGCAACGAAAACGGGCTATTGAGTGCCGTCGCGCATATGCTCCGTGCATCAGATTCGGGCGCAGCCGATCCAAAACGAGGGAAACGTCATGAGCCGCACGCCCCCCAACATGGCCAAGACCAAGCCGGCCATTACGGCGGCCGACGTCGACCACGCGGCGGCCGTCATTGCTGGCCACATCGTCGAAACCGCATGCGAAATGAGCCGCACGCTGACGGCGATGTTCGGGTCAGAGATCTGGCTGAAATTTGAGAACCTGCAGTTTACCGCGTCCTACAAGGAACGAGGCGCGCTCAACAAACTGTCGTCGCTGACTGATGCGCAGCGTGCGGGCGGCGTTATCGCCATGTCGGCTG
>JANMOL010000027.1:0-2606 GCA_031369245.1 Hyphomicrobium sp.
GTCTCGGCCTGCTTGCCGGGCAGCGCCAGCGAAACCGTATTGCCAAGACGCGGGGCTGTGCGCGCGATGACGATCGTTTCGGGTGCAATTTCGCAGGCCGAAGCCTCCAGCAGATCACGCAATTTGACGATGCCCTCGACCTGTTTGAGGTCCGCAAGCGCTGCTTCGGCGGCCGCGCCAAAACCGGCGATTGCGGCGATGTTTTCAGTGCCAGCCCGGCGGCGGCGTTCTTGTCCGCCACCACGTAGCATGGGTACGAGATCGAGATGATCGCGGATGATCAGCGCGCCGATGCCCTTGGGTCCGCCCAACTTGTGAGCGGACAGGCTCAAGGTATCGACACCGAGGGCTGCAAAATTAATCTCGATCCGGCCCGCTGCCTGGACCGCATCGGTATGAACCATCAACCCGTGCGCACGCGCAAATGCGGCGGTTTCAGCGACCGGCTGAATGGCGCCCGTTTCATTGTTGGCGAGTTGCAAGGTGATCAGCGTGCGCGGCGGAAGAGCGCCTTTGAGTACGCAGCGAGCGATTTCCTCAACGCGGACTACGCCATCACCAGCTGTTGAAATGGTCATGACCTCGGCCAACGAAGCCTTGGCCGGGGCCAGCACAGAATCATGCTCGATGCCGCTCAGCACAATCGTCTGCCACGGCTGCGCCAGCACCCAGGCGTTGGATTCCGATGCGCCGCTGGTAAAGACGATTTCAGACGGCTTGGCGCCAACGAGACGCGCCACGCTTTCCCGTGCCCCCTCGACGATGCCGCGCGCCTTACGGCCTTCCGTATGCACCGACGATGGGTTTCCAACCGCATCGAGGGCAGAAATCATGGCTGATTTTGCAGCCGCGCGCAGCGGCGCGGTGGCGTTGTAATCGAGGTAGGTGCGGCGCGATGGCAGCACGGCAACAGAGGCCGGGCGCGGCGCTGAGCCCGCAAAGCGCCCGCTGACCACATCCGACAACGTCACCGAATCCAAAAACGCCGAGGTGGTATCGCCGAGCGCCTGCCACAGCGCGTGCGTGATACAGGGCGTGCCAGGCGAACAACTGGCATGATCGTCGGTGCAGCGCGTGAAGCAGGTGTCTTCGGCAACGGCTGCCATGATGGCGCTGACGGAAATTTCAGAGGCGGCACGCGCCAAGCGGTAGCCGCCCGTTCGTCCGCGCGCACTGTCGACGAGGCCCGCACGACGCAGCGGCACGAATAACTGTTCGAGATACGCTAGCGGCAGCTTTTGACGTTCTGCAATTTGCGACAGCGGGACCGCCGCCGCATCCGCTTGCGCGCTGGCCTGCTTCGTGGCCAGCTTACTGGGAAGCATGCTGGCCTGCATACTGGTATGCATGCTGGCCTGCTGGGCCAGATCCGCCATCGCCATGACCGCATAGCGGCCCTTTGTCGTCAGTTCCACGTGGCGGTACTCCGGACTGACGTCGCCCCAAGCGGCAACGAAATCCTAAAGGCTTGCATCCGGCACCCCGGATTGTGCTAAGTGACCCGCCCGAACGGCGCTGCAGTCCCCTGAACGGGACCTGCGGGCTCTTTCGAACGGTTCTAAACTTGACTATGGAAATCCTGATCCACGGAGTCAAGGTTCCTCAATCCGGCCCACGAGGATGTGAACGCACTGATCCTGGCATGCGGCCGCCTTCGCGCGCTGCAAACGCTGCCTAACCCTCCAGAATTTCGAGACAATTTGACATGCCCGAACTGATTATCAACGGACCCGGCGGACGCATCGAGGCGCGCTACCACCACGAGCCGCAAAGCGACAGCCCGATCGCCCTGATCCTGCATCCGCACCCGCAGTTCGGGGGCACGATGAACAATCAGGTGGTCTATTCGCTGTATCACTCGTTCGCCCAGCGCGGGTTCTCGGTTCTGCGCTTCAATTTCCGCGGCGTCGGCCGCAGCCAGGGTGTCTGGGACGGCGGTCCTGGCGAATTAGCCGACGCGGCCTCCGCGCTCGATTGGCTGCAACTCGTCAAGCCCGACAGCAAGACCTGCTGGATCGCGGGAGTTTCATTTGGCACCTGGATTGCCATGCAGCTGTTGATGCGCCGTCCCGAAGTCGATGGCTTCATCTGCGTCGCGCCGCCGTCGAACCTGTACGACTTCTCGTTCCTCGCGCCCTGCCCGTCGTCGGGCCTGATCATCAACGGCGACAAGGATCGCGTGGTCCCGACCGCGTCGGTTGCCGACATGGCCGCCAAAGTCAAAGTTCAAAAGGGCATCAAGATCACCCACGAGGTGGTAGCCGGCGCCAACCACTTCTTCGAAAACAAGACCGAGGATCTGGCCGGCATCGTTGGCAGCTACCTTGATGAGCGCATGATCCAGTTCGAAAAGGACCGGGCACGCGACAAGGAACGCGAGCGTGAGCGCGAATTGATGCGTCAGCGTCAGCGCGAAGTCGAGCGGATGGAAAGCCAGAGCGCGCCCGCGCCTGCCGCCGACGAAGGCGACGACGAATAGGCGCTGCCAATCCGGTCAGGGGAAATCAGCCCCTGATCCGCCGCCAGCCCCAGCGGACACTCAAGCCGCCGAGCAGCATCGGCAGCACGCCGAGCCCGATCAAAAACTTCCAATAGCGCGCGGCGTC
>JANMOL010000080.1:0-1864 GCA_031369245.1 Hyphomicrobium sp.
GGCTGGCGTCAGGGCCGCGCCGTCGGCCGCCAGCGCTGATTGCCAAGCTAGTTCCGAGGCGATCGCCGGGCGAGAATGATAGCCGTCGCGATGCACGCGCAGCGCCCACACCCTGCCGCTGGCAGGATGATCGACGCGATAGGTCGCGTTCTCAGACAGGTTGATCAGCCGCACCGTGACCGGCCCTGGCACATCGTAGCGCTGCATCGCGCGCTCAGCGACGGCGTGCAAGCGGTTCAAAAGCTCATCGTGGGTCATAGCCCCCGCCTCAGACATGCTCGCCTCCCTTCACAGCCGTGACCACGCCTGACTTTTCTAGCGCCACTGGTCAGGACCTCCAAGACATCACCCAATGCTTTCTCCGCCATCGAGCACCAGCGCATGCCCGGTCATGAACGCTGAGCGATCTGAAACCAGATACAGCACGCTTTCCGAAACTTCCGCGACCGTCGCCCAGCGCCGTAACGGTATCTGCTGTTCAATGTAGGCATCGATGGCGGCACGCCCGCCCATCTGCGCAATGAACGGGGCGTTGAAGGGTGTGTCCACCCAGCCCGGGCAAAACGCATTCACGCGGATATTATCTCGAGCGTAATCGACGGCCATCTGCCGCGTCATCGCGACAACGGCATGCTTTGAGGTGGTGTAGGCGATCATTTCGCGATCGTAGAATACGCCGGAGTTCGATGCCGTATTGAGGATCACCCCGCCACCCTGACGGCGCATGTGCGGCACCACCAGACGCGCCAGCATGAAGTGCGCGCGCACATTGATGTTCCAAGACCGGTCCATGCCAGCCGGATCAACGCTTTCCAGCGTGCCCGCCACCTGAATACCGGCATGGTTGTGCAGGATATCGATCCGGCTGTGCGCCGTGATCACACGATCGACGAGGCTGGCAAGCGCCGTGTCCTGGCTGACATCGGTTGCAACAGCTTCGCAGCGCCCGCCTGACGAGTGGATCCGGTCGGCCGTCTCCGCGCCCGCCGCCGCGTCCCGATCGGCGGCAATGACGATCGCGCCCTCTCGCGCCATAATTTCAGCCGCGCCCTGCCCGATGCCCGACCCGGCACCGGTTACAATCGCAACCCTGTCCTTCAAAATCATCACCAACCCCCCAAGATCCCGCTCCCGTAATGTTTTCTAACACGGGGATTGGTCAAAATCTCTGCCGTGGACCGCGCCCGCTGCTGCGCTATGATGCTGACAAATAGCTCCGGCGGCTTTGGGTTTTGACCTGAGCCGTTCGCGCACCCCGGCAAGGCCCATCATGATCACCTTGAAGCCGCTCGATCAGATCGCCATCCCAGCGCCCAAGGCGGACCAGACGTATGCCGTCACGCTGTTCGAGCGCGATTACACATTCACTGGCTTGAAAGCCCTGCTCGGCGCGGCCGATCTCAGCAAGGCGGGCGACCGCCTCGCAGGCTTAGCTGCCAAGGACGAAGTGCATCGCGAAGCGGCCCGTACGATCCTGTCCGGGCTGACACTGCAACATGTCTACGACCGGCCGCTGACGGACACACATGGCCGCTCGGATCAGGTCATGCGGATCAACTACGATATCGATCACGCCATCTTCCAAGAGTTTGCACAGCGGACGCTCGGCGACATCAAGGATCATCTGCTGCGCTGCAAACCCCCTGAGGCTGCCCGCCTCGGCCGCGGGCTCACCGGCGTCATGGCGGCCGCTCTCGCCAAACTGATGGACGTGCATGAACTCGTTCTGGCCGCCAAAAAACTCAAACGGCACGGCACAGCGCGCACCGCTGTCGGTCTGCCCGGCACGCTGTCATCGCGCTTGCAGCCCAATCACCCGACCGATGATCTCAATGCAGTGACAGCGCTCGTCTACACCGGGCTG
>JANMOL010000100.1:0-2884 GCA_031369245.1 Hyphomicrobium sp.
GCTGTCGGGCATGTATAGCAAGGCCGCCAACGCCGAGTTCGCGCAGTACGACATCGCGGCGCTGAGCAAGGTCGCGCCTGATCTGATCTACCGGCTGTTTGATTTGCGCCTCGTGCTGCGCTCGCGCATCGCCGATTTCGAAGCCCGGGGCATGATGACGCCCGAGGTGACGCAAGGTCTGCGCGATGTGTTTCGCATTCTGCGCTACGTGTCCGACATGCTGGGTGAGATTTCCATCGGCCATGGCCGGCTCGCCGAGCATGAGCCGCCGCTGCGCGGCTTCACCGGCACGCAGCAAAACACCCTGGTCAACGACGCCTTCTACAAAGGCAGCGAACTGCCGTTTCAATCGGGCGACGTGCTGCTGGTGCGCGGACGCGCCCACAACAGCGCAGCGATTGCGCGGATCGGCGATGTTGACTGCCAGTTCTCGCACACCGGCATCGTCTACATCGATGATGCGGGCAGCCATTGGCTGGTCGAGAGCCTGATTGAAGATGGCGCCGTCATCAGCCGTCTCGGCCGTGCGCTGGAGCATGGCATCGTGCGTGCGGTGCTCTACCGGCATAAGGATACCGAGCTCGCCGCGCGCGCCGCCAAGGTGATCCACGATCACGTCGCGCAATCGCTGGCGTTCCCCGGGCGGCGCATCCTGTATGATTTCTCGATGCAGCTCGATGAGCGCCGCCGGCTGTTTTGTTCAAAGCTGGTGCGGCTGGCGTTCCATAAGGCAAGCAACGGCAGCTACGCGATGCCGTCCTATCCAACGAAAATCAGTCTCAAGAACCGCGATTTCCTCGAGCGCATCGGCGTCAAGACGGACAAGACCTATGCGCCGGGCGACATCGATCTGGAACCGGCGTTCGACCTGGTGGCCGAGTGGCAGGACTATCGCGAGACGTCACACGTCCGCATGCAGGACTTCACGATGGACAAAGTGTTTGAGTGGATGGACGCGCGCGGTATGCGGTTTGAAGAGACCGCGGCGATCCAGCTGGTGTCGCGGCTCGGGCGGTTTTCAGCCTACTTCTCCGAGGGCGCCAAGGAGGCGCTGTCGTCGGTGCTGCCCAAGGTGCCAATCAACATGCCGCGCAAAACCGTGGCGGCGGTGGCGATGCTGCACAAAACCGCCGAACCGATCTGCCGCGAGCTGCAAGAGCTTGAGTGGCGCTGCATTTCCGAGACCGGGCTGCCGCTGCACGGCAAAGAGATTTTTGCAGCGCTTGATGCCATCCGCACCCGCGAAGGCAACCAGATCGGGTATCTGGTCGCGCGCGTGTAGGGGTGTGGGAGTGCGTGCGCGCTCCGCGAGGATATTTTCCAGTGCAAGCGGTGTGGCCAAAACCGCAAAATACGGTCCTGTCAGAGATTGACGGACAGCAGGGCTCAACTCCGCGACAAAGGAAGCTGGCGTGCTCAAAACCGCACTGATTGCGCTGATCTGCCTGTACGCGGCCATCATGGCCGCGATGTATTTTTGGCAGCGCAGCTTTCTGTATTTTCCTGATGCCGCGCGATCAGCTCCAGCTGACGTTGAGCTGCCCGATGTCGTGGAGCGCATTATCGAAACGGCCGACGGGCAAAAACTCATTGCGTGGTATGGCCGCGCCAAGCCGGGTCAGCCGACGGTGCTGTATTTCCATGGCAACGCCGGGGCGCTGGAAGTGCGGCGCGAGCGCATCCGCAAATATCTCGATCGCGGGCGCGGCATGTTCATGATGGCGTATCGCGGTTACAGCGGATCGAGCGGGCAGCCGTCGGAAGCCGCGAACGTGGCCGATGCTCAAGCCGCCTACGACGCGCTGATCAAAGAAGGCGTTAAGCCCGATGACATCATCATTTATGGAGAATCGCTCGGCAGCAGCGTGGCGGTTCAGCTGGCGCGCGTGAAGCCAGCGGCCGGGCTGGTGCTCGATAGCCCGTTTACCTCCGTCACCGATCGCGCCGCAGAGATCTATCCGTGGCTGCCGGTGCGCTGGCTGCTGACGGATCGCTATGAAAGCAGCCGCTATATCGGTGACGTGAAAACGCCGCTGTTCATTTTGCACGGCGAGGCCGATGACATCGTGCCGGTCGCGATGGGCCGCACATTGTTCGCACTCGCCAACGAGCCGAAAGAGATCGTGACACTGCCGGGCGCGGGCCACGGCGATCACTATCTGTTTGGATCGTTCGAGGCGATCAACGCCTGGATCGACCGGCTAAGGGCGCGTTCGAACGGTGCGGCTGGCCAATAGCGGCGCGCCCGATTATCGACAACGGCGATAAACGAAAACGGCGATAAACGAAAACGGCCCGCAATTTTTGCGAGCCGTTTTGAATATCAGGATTTCGCACTCTACGGCCGGCTCGGCGAAGGAGAATCGCAGAGGGCCGGCAAAAAGCCTTAGCGTCCGCCGAAGCCGCCACCGCCACCGCCAAAACCACCGCCGCCGCCACCTGCGCCGCCACCGCCGCCGTAACCGCCACCGCTGCCGCCAGCACCACCGCCGAAGCCGCCGCCACCCGCGCCACCACGACCGCCGCCGGGGCCACCCTTGCCGCCAGCCGCGCCGCGCACGGGCGCAGGCTTGCCGGGCAGGAGACCTTCACGCTGCAACTTCTTGCGGGCCAGCTTGCGCGCCCGGCGAATGGCCTCGGCCTTTTCGCGGGCCTTCTTTTCCGACGGCTTTTCGAAGTGGCCGCGGAGCTTCATCTCGCGGAATACGCCCTCGCGCTGGAGCTTTTTCTTGAGCGCCTTGAGAGCTTGATCGACGTTGTTGTCGCGAACGAGAACCTGCACGCAGATATATCCTCTTAGGCTGAATGGCTGCTAACGAGCCGTTAAAACGATAAGCCCGGCATCGCGCTTTTCAACGCGTCCGAGCTGTCATAGCGGAGCTTG
>JANMOL010000187.1:0-3954 GCA_031369245.1 Hyphomicrobium sp.
TGCCACCCGAGGCCAGCACCGGCGGCACGCCGCCCTCAACCGCCGTCGTGCTTGGGCAAATCGCTGGATCGCCGCGCCGTGTGCATCATATGTCGTCGGTGGTGCTAGCGTCATTGATCGGACGCGGCGCAAAGCCGGTCCCTCCGCCGAGCCTGATCGCGTCTTATGATTACACCTTCAAGGGCGATGGCGGCGGCGGCATTACGGGCGAGGCGCAGCAGCCGCTTCTCCCGTCGATACTGGTCCGTCGCGCCGGATCCTCGATGCTGAAGGCGCTGCTCGAAGCGCCGCTATGCTATCAGTCCGCTGGCATCTCATATGGCACGTTGAAATCGCTGAGTGCGTGGTGTGCGCAGCGGCGCGGCGATCTCCGCTTGCACTTCGCCAAAACCGGCACGCAAGTCGCAGCCGATCCCAACGCCACCGTCGACGCCTGGATTACCGGAGGACTGCAGTTCACCAACGGCGCGGCCTATTCCTACGTCGTGCTCGTCGGCACCGGCAGCGCCACGGCGCCGTGGGCGCAAAGCCTGCACGCCGGTCAGGTCGCAGGCCCGCTGCTCGAACGTCTGCTGGAAGATTTGACGCTCCACGCCAAAGCCAACCCGCAGCCGGGCCAGCTGCCGCCACGCCCCGCAGCGCTGCAACCGATGCGCCCGGTCGCGGCCAATACTCCGCCGCCAATCAGCAAGGCGGCCGGGAAAAGTCCGCGTCCGCCGCTCTCGGCTGCCGACGAACTGATGCGGGCGCTGGTGCCGAACTAGATTTGGGCGCTCGATAAAAGCCGCAGTTGCGACATGAAAAACGCTCACGCGCATCCGAGTGTCCCGGCAACAGGCACGCGCGGCTGAGTTGGATGCCATGAAATTCGAACCCGATGATTTTTCGTTTACGCCCGGCACGGCAGCAGTAGCAGGCCCGCCCAAGCCCGAACGCGATTGGAAACGCAGCGTCCTGATTTTCGGGCTCGGCGTTCTCTCCTGGGTCGCAACCTACGTCGGCATGCTGGAGCTGATCGAAGCCAACATGGGCGATTTGCCCATCATCCACAAACTCATCATTGCGTTTTCGGTGGCCATGCTGATGACCATGATCATCTGGCTGCTCGATCAGCTGTTCAAACCGCATCCGTTTCTGACCAAAGTCTTCTACGCCAGCGGCTATGTGTTTTTGTCGCTGATCTCGATTGGCTTTGGCTTCGGATTCTACTGGAAAGTTTTGGAATCGCGCGGCGAAGCCACCCGCTCGGCGGAAAGCGCCGTCAGCCAAGTGCAAAACTCGCTGCATGCCGCAGCAACCCGGCTGGAGCAGCTCAACGCCACCCTGGTCCAGCTGTCAGCCGTCTCAACCGCCAAGGCTGAACTCGAGCGCACCAAAGGCACCTCGTGCCCAAACTCCAAACCGGGCGATGGCCCGCGCCGTAAAATGCGCGAGGAAGACGCCCAGCGCTTTAACTTCGCCTCGGAGTTCGTCCAGGGCCGAGCGGGCGCCGTCAAAGGCGACATGACCGCCCTCAACGGTGATCTGGCCAAAATCGCCTCAGCCGACGCCTCGACCTTCGATGCCAAGACCGGCACGCGCAATGAGTTCATGCGCGCGCTTGGCCGCAAGCTCGATATGACGGTCACCGGCTTCAATGCGTTCCGCACCGACCCGCAGCTGCGCCAGATCCGCTCCGAGCTTGCCGACCGCGCCGAGCGCACCACGTTTGGCGACCCCAAAGGCGGGCTGGTATCGTGCCCTGACGGCCAATTGCAAACCGCACTGCGCGGCGCTGTCAAAGCCATCGACCAGCTGCCCGAACTCGAAAAACCGGAAATTGCCGCCGTCGAAGGCTCGGAAGCGACGATCGAAGCCTTTCGCCGTTTGACGACGACGTTCTACGGCGCGTTGGCCTTCAAGATGCCGCCATCGGCCGACGAACTGCGCGATCTGCAAAAGAAAGCCGTTCAATCGGTTGAAAGCCCGGCACCAGGACAGCAGCGGCAATGGACAGCCGACCAGGGCGGGTTGTCAAAGCGCGACTATGTGCCGTTAGCCGTCGCGCTGTTCGTTGACCTCTGCCTGTTCCTGGTATCGATGGTCCAGCGCCCGGCCGGACGGCTCGACGGTATGCTGCCGAAGATGCAGGCCGCCGAGCGCGGACCCGTCATTCAAATTCTGTCGCGCTTCAATGATATTCACCGCGACAAGCAGATCCGCGAGAATTTTGAAATTTTCCGCCACGTCGTGTTCGACATGAATGGCGATTATTACGTCGCCGTACCGCTCGACGCCCCGCCCCGGCTCAATCCGAAGGAACGCGAGGAATTGCGCGTCGAAGCGCAACTGCTGTCGAACCTGTTCGCGAGCTTTGAAAAAGAGAAAATTTTCAAACGCACGATGCTGCCGACCACCGCCAGCATTAAAAAACGGTTGGCGCGCCAGGGCTCGAAGTTCGCGGCCGCGGAAGCGTTCCGGGTCTACAAGTTCACCGACGGCGCATGGTCGGATATCATCCTCGGCGCGGTGATGGGTGCAGCGCGCCGCAGTGAACAGGACAAGCGCGTGACCGCACGGCCTGCACCGCTGCCGCAAGACACGTTGGCGATCACGCCGGAGGTGGCAGACAAAACCGAACCGGTCACACAGCGCCCGGCGGTCTCCGTACTGACAACGCCGCGCCGCCCGGCAGCCCCGCCAGCGTATACGCAATCGCCGTCCGTTGCGCCCGATCCCGAACACGTCTCGCGCTTTGGACCCTATGCCGAGGTCTATCAACCAGGCCACCGGCCGCTGGCTGCAGCGCCGCAAGCCCCGCGTGTCCAGCGGGTGGCGCCGCCGCCATTGCCCGAAGCCGATGTGACGGTCAAAGCCGCCAACAGCAACACCGCTCCAGCAGCCAATACATTCATGGCCGCGGTCGAAGCCCGCTTGGCCGCCGCCGCGACAGGCGCAGCGTCATTCCAGCACGACGACGCGACGGTCGTGCGCCTGCAGCAGACACTTGGCGAAAGCGCAGGCAGCCAGCCGGGCGCACAGATGAGGGCAAACGCACCGATGAGGGCAGACGCACCAATGATGCCAGGCGCACCGATGATAGACGTCACGCTCAGCCGCGAAACCGCGACGTTCTCCGTTCCGGTCAGCGAAGCGGTGGTGCCGAGCGCGATGAAGTCAGCCTTTGCCCGCGCGCAGATGTTTGCGACCGCTCAGGCGATCGAACCCGGTCCGTCACAGGATTTCGGCCGCAGCGGCCGCCTGTCCGATCGCCGGGACCCGGTAAATGACGATTTTACGGCCGCCGATATGGCCTTGATCGGCCGGATGGCGCCGCCAGCCGCGGAATAAATAACCTTGCAACAAAAACGGCTTAAGTCCCTTCGTCACAAATCGACCAGCCTTGCAACGCTTGTTTAACATTCTTGACGCCTTAATGGGCCGACCAAAAACACTCAAGACCTCGGCCGCTGCATGACCGCTGCGGATATGGCAAAAACTAGGAATGAAAAACATGAGCCTTGCTGTGCTTCCTAAAATTGCCGCCAACAGCCGCGACGCGAAGGAAGCCAACATCAAGGATTTTGTGGGCTACGAACTGGCCAAGCGCGCCGGCTCGGAAGCAGGCGCAACCTCATCCACATACAGCCTCGTCGCGCGTGCGCCCGATAGCCCGGTGGTGCGTGCTGTCACCTCGATGGCAACGGTCATTGCGCAGTCCGGCATTGCGATCCGCGTTGTGCTGCTCGATACCTACAATGCGGCTGAAGATCATGCGGCCGCCTCACTCGCCGATTTGAGCGCCTGCGACGTGCGCGTGCTGAGCGACGCGCGCTTTGCCGCTGCCCACGAGCAACTCGTATTGTCGCCAGACCGCCTTTGGATTGGCGACTGCATGCGCCGCGATCCAGCCAAGCGCGATGCCTTCGAAATCTACCACGACGGCGATACCATCGCCGCCGGTCATGCCAACGC
>JANMOL010000198.1:0-4097 GCA_031369245.1 Hyphomicrobium sp.
GATCTCTGCCAAAGCGGTGCGCTGCGATCCCGTCAGCGCAAAGGGCAGTGCAGCGGTGATACGGGCGCGCACGCGGCCATCGCCTTCGACACTGCGCCCGCGCTGCGCCTTGCCGTTTTGACGCACGAGCCCGAGCGCCAGCTGTCCCGCCAGCAGTTCGTCATAGGCCAGCCGCTGCCACGGGGCGGCGCCATTCGATACATCCTGGGCATCGTCCGGCCGGTGAATGCGGCGCAACGCGGCGTGGACATCAGGCCAGCCCCGCGCATGCAGCCAATCGGCGTTTTGCCATTCGGCCAGCGGTGGCACGCGCTCGATCGCCTGGCGCGCGGCTTTGATCAGAATTTTTCCCGAAAGCCCGGCCGTCAGCGGATAGACCGGTTCCAGCATCGGCAGATCGTCGCGATGTTCTGGAGCGACGATGTAGTCGGGGTGCGGCATCTGCAGCGTTTCCCCGTAGCGCTCGACGCGGCCCGAGACATAGCGCCATTCGCCCTCGGGCAGCTGGCGCTCGATAAACGCGCGCTCGGCCCGAAAGAAGATCAGCTCGAGCCGCCCGGTGTCATCTTCGCAGGTGATTTTGTAGGGCGCTTTGGTGTTGCCGCGCGGCGGCGGCTTGTGCTTCAGCACGCGCACCTTGAGTGTCACAATGGTGCCTGGCACGGCGTCGCGCGTTGCTGGCTCCGCCCGCCGGTCGATGACGCCGGTTGGCAAATGCCACAGCATATCGAGGACCCGCGGGATCATGACGCCAGGCGGCAGCACCAGACATTTTTTGAGCAGAAGCAGCATGCGCGGCCCGATGCCGGTCAGGGCGTCGGCGGCGGCAAACAGCGGATTGAGCGCAGACGGCCGCATGGCAGCTCAGGCCGGACCGTAGCGCTGCATGAGGCATCGATGACGGGTCGCGGCAAAACGCATCAAATCCTCGAGCTATGCGGATGACACGGCGGACGCTATATCAGCGTTTCGCCATTGAGACGGCAGGGTGGCGGGTCAGCCCCGGCGCGTCAAGCGTCAACGGGGCCTTTTCCCGTCTGCGGACGTCTAAGCTGAGCACCTTTGAGGCACCATGACAGACGAACTCGATCACCGCCGCCGGCGCGCGGCCTATCGCGCTGCCCATCGCGGCACCAAAGAAATGGACGCGTTGGTCGGGCGTTATGCCGAAGCCCATCTGGCGCAGTTCGGAAGCGCGGCCCTCGACCGCTTCGAGCGATTCTTAGAGATTGGCGATCCAACGCTGCAAAGCTGGATTTTCGATCCGAGCGCCCTGGACCAAAGCGAGTTTCGCGATCTCATCAACGACATCCGCGCCTATCACGGCTTAAGCACCGAACCCGAGGCAACCCCTTCGCATGGCCGCTGACGTCAAAGCACAACGCACGATCATCTCGGGCGTGCCGGACGGCTTTGACGCGCGCGTCATCGCCGATATCACCAAGGCGGCGCGGGCCGACGGCCAGCCGGGCCTGCATCTGCATATCGCGCGCGACGACCGCCGCTTGAACGCGCTGGAAAGCGCGCTGGCGTTTTTTGCGCCCGACGTCAAAGTCATCGCGTTTCCAGCCTGGGACACCGTGCCCTACGATCGCACCAGCCCGAACGCCGACCTCGTCGCGCGGCGCATCACGGGGCTCGGCAAACTGGTCATTGGCGCCCGCAAAGAGCCAACCGTCGTTGTCACCACCGTCAATGCCGTCTTGCAACGCGTGCCGCCGCGCCAGTTCGTGCGCTCGGCTTTCAAGCCGATTGCGCCTGGTCAGCGGCTCGATATGGGCGATCTCGTCAAGCGGCTTGGGGCCTACGGCTTCCAGCGCGCCAGCACCGTCATGGAGCAAGGCGAGTTTGCGCAGCGCGGCGGCATCCTCGATCTGTTTCCGCCCGGCCGCATCAACCCCATCCGGCTCGATTTTTTCGGCGATCAGCTGGAATCGATCAAGGCGTTTGACGCCGAGACGCAGCGCTCGATCAAGCCGGTGCAAAAATTTGCGCTGATGCCGGTCAGCGAAGTGGCGTTTGGAGAGGCCGCAACGGCACTGTTCCGCACGCGCTATGTCGAATTGTTCGGCGGCAATAACGGCGATGATCCGTTGTATGAATCTGTCAGCAGCGGACGGCGCTACCAGGGCCAGGAACATTGGCTGCCGCTCTATCATCCACAGCTCGAAACGCTGTTCGACTATCTGCCGGGCGCGGGTGTCAGTTTCGACCACATGGCGGACGAAGCCGTTGAGCAGCGCTTTCACCAAATCCAGGAACACTATGAGGCCCGCGTCGATAGCCTCGAAGGCCAGCGCTTTGGTGCGCCGCCGTATAAGCCGGTGCCGCCCGACCGCATGTTCCTCGATGGCAAAGCCTGGGCCGGCACCCTGGCTGAGCGCGCGATCTCGCGCTTGACACCGTTCGAGGAGCCGGGCCGCGAGGGCGTCTATGCGATGCGGGGAAAACGCGGCCGCACGTTTGCTGCCGAGCGCGCCGATGCCGATGCCAACGTGTTTGATGCCGTGGTCGGGCATTTGCAGCGCGTCCACACAGAAAACCGCCGCGTCATTGTCGCGGCCTGGACCGCTGGCGCGCGCGAGCGCCTGATGTCGCTGCTGGCCGATCATGGCTTGCGCGACGCCCGCCGGGTCGAGAGCTTCATTGACGTGCAAGCGCTGCCGCCGAACGTCACCGCGTTTGCCATTCTCGGTCTCGAAGAGGGCTTCGAGACGCCGGATTTTTCAGTCATCGCCGAACAGGATATTCTCGGCGACCGCTTGGTGCGGCAGCGCCGACGCCAGCGTCGTGCCAGCGACGTTCTGACCGAAGCGACGAGCCTGTCGGTCGGCGATCTCGTTGTTCACGCCGACCATGGCATCGGACGGTTTGCCGGACTGCAAACGATCACGGCGCTTGGCGCGCCGCATGATTGCCTCGAGCTGCACTATGCCTCCGGCGACAAGCTGTTCCTGCCGGTCGAGAACATCGAACTGCTGACGCGCTATGGCTCGGGTGACGGGGAGGGCGACGGCCAGCTCGACCGGCTCGGCGGGGTCGCGTGGCAATCGCGCAAGGCCCGCCTCAAGAAGCGCCTGCGCGAGATCGCCAACGAGCTGATCAAGATTGCGGCCCTGCGGGCGCTGCGTGAAGCGCCGCCGCTGGTGCCGCCAACGGGCGCCTTCGACGAATTCGTCGCGCGCTTTCCCTATGAAGAAACCGAAGATCAAGCCGCCAGCATTGACGCTGTGGTCGCGGATCTGGCGTCCGGCCGTCCGATGGACCGGCTGGTGTGCGGCGACGTCGGCTTTGGCAAGACCGAGGTCGCGATGCGGGCGGCGTTCGTTGCCGCCTTGAACGGCGTGCAGGTTGCGGTTGTGGTGCCAACGACGCTGCTCGCGCGTCAGCATTTCCGCTCGTTCACCGACCGCTTCAAGGGTCTGCCGGTCAAGGTCGCGCAGGCCTCGCGCATGGTCGCGCCGAAAGATTTAGCCCTCGTCAAGGAGGGCCTGAAATCGGGCATGATCGATATCGTCATCGGCACGCACGCGCTGCTCGGCAAGGCGATCGATTTTGCCCGTCTCGGGCTGCTGATCATCGACGAGGAGCAACACTTTGGCGTCAAGCACAAGGAACGGCTCAAAGACCTCAAGACCGATGTCCACGTGCTGACGCTGTCGGCGACGCCGATCCCGCGCACGCTACAGCTGGCGCTGACCGGCGTGCGCGAACTGTCGCTGATCGCCACGCCGCCGGTCGACCGCATGGCGGTGCGCACCTTCATCTCGCCCTTCGATCCGCTGGTCATCCGCGAGACCTTGCTCAGGGAGCGCTACCGCGGCGGCCATTCCTTCTATGTCGTGCCGCGCATCAGCGATCTCGCCGAAATCCATGATTTCCTGCGTGAATCCGTGCCGGAGCTGAAGGTTGCGGTGGCCAATGGCCAGATGCCGCCCGGCGAACTCGACGACATCATGAACGCCTTCTATGACGGCCAGTACGATGTGCTTTTGTCGACGACGATCGTCGAATCCGGCCTCGACATCCCGACCGCCAACACGCTGATCGTGCATCGTGCCGACATGTTCGGCCTGTCGCAGCTCTACCAATTGCGC
>JANMOL010000202.1:0-11227 GCA_031369245.1 Hyphomicrobium sp.
CCATGATGATGGTTGCAAGTGCCCGCGTTGTCAGCGCGCGGTTGCCAAAGAACATGTAGCCATCGCCGCCCTGGAAACAGGTCTCATGTTTGACCAGCAGGTTGGCGGTGGCAAAGCGGCGGCGCGCTTCGTCCGAGAAAACATAATGCAGCCGGGTCTTGAGATTGCCCGGGTGTGCGCCACGGCCCATAGACTCGCCATGGGTCGAGAACAGCAGCGTCTCGACGCCATCGAGCTTGGCGCGGTCAACGAGAGCCGCAAGACCAAGGTAGTAACGCTCGATCGCCAGCGTTGCCGAAATCTGGCCGATGAAACGGCCGGCATCCGAAAACCCGGTTTGAACCGTCAAACGCTTGCGGCCGCGCACGTAGGTTCGATAGGTCTCTTCTTCGACCAAGCGCTCCATGATCCGCGAGCCGTTTTCCAGGCCCGACGGCGTCTCAAACAACGGCGAAATATCCGTGATGTGATCGACGCCAAACAGCTTGGCGAAAAACACGGCGATCAGCACCGTTGCCGGACTCTCGCACTCGGCGATCAGGAAGCGGATCGGCGTTTCGCGGTCAATGTGCTTATGGATCTGCGCTGTCAGCGCAAACTGGCGGATGGCGGTTGCGGTTTCCAGATCGAGCGTCGCAAAGTTGACCGACTCTGGCTGGCAGGTGCTGATCATCTCGACGATGCGGGCCAGCGACTGGCTTTCGGTCAGATCCTTGGTCCACGGCTCGTGCACGTAGGCCCGGAAGGCGTTGTTGAGCTGGAGCGCGTTGATGCGCAAGTGGATGTGCGCTGTGCCGAGCCCCGTTGCATCAACGAGGCCTGCGAGTGCAGCAATGGCGCGCTTCATCTGCGGCGCGTCGACCGCATCGATCAGCGATTGGAACAGCGTCAGCAGCGGCTCGACCGACGACAAATTATAGCCGTCGGTCTTGGTGATGGTGTTGGCGGCCTGCGCCAGTTGTTTTGGATCCGTTGCGATGCCGTCGAGCGCCTTCAACTGCTCATCGACAGCGGCAATGGCGAGGTCGAGTTTGCCGGTCAGCTGACGGGCGATGCGCTGGCTGGCGTCACCGTCTCCAAGCTTGTGCTTGATCAGCAGGAAGCGCTCGCGGATATCGCTCAGCGCCGCGCGTTTTTCCTGCAGGCGGGTGATGAACGAAAAACTCCAAGAAATGTCGGTGCGGCCGTCGAGATCGTAGCCGATCCACGAAGCAAACGTCGTCAGGCGCGGCCGCAGAGCGAAGGCCTTATCGCCGAACTTTTGAGACGCCACGCTGTAGAAGCCGTGCAGCAATTCTTCATAGGCATCGCGCAAATTGCGAACCGCATCCTGCGCACATTTATGTTCGTGTTTGAGCGTCAGCGTCGGCTCGGGGCGATGCGGCAAGCCAATCGTTTCGTCACCGGTTTTTTCGTCCGAAATGGCAATTTCGACCATCCGGCGATAGAGCGCGTCGGACAGGCCAAAGGTCGGATGCGCGGTCAGCACGACGCCGGTACGGGCGCGCGCCCAGCGGGCCGCAAAGGCGTCAAAGGAGCCTGCATCAGCGGCCGTCTTATCGACGTAGCCGGTAAAATCCTTGAGCGTCGCCGACTGATCGACGTAGCCGACCTTGTCGCGCAGCTGGCGGGCACGGCGCACGCACGCACGGTCCATCAGCCGGCCCGCGAGTTGTTTCATTTCGTCGAACGAGACATCGCCCGCTTCAAGGCGGCGCGACAGATCGAACGCGACATTTAAAATCGGATTAAGCGACGGGTTGTCAGGGATCTGCGCCCTCAGGTGCTTCAGTTCGTCGCGAAGATCGACCTCATCGAGCTTACTCGGCCGCGCGGGGCTCACCTTGTCTTGCATGCCAACAATCCTCTGCGCCGCGCAATTTATGGGAATTCAAAATGACCGGTGCGGGTGACCGGCCGCAAGAGGCGATTATCTTGCGACCGGCCGTTATATTTTTTCTCGCCGCCCTCTCAACCCGCCGCAACGGGTGCGTCAGGCAACCTTTTTCATTGTGCTCAGAACCTGAGCCACCGTCGAGCCCATTTCCGACGGGGTCGGTGCGATCGTCACGCCGCAACCCTTCAGGATATCGACTTTCTCAGCAGCAGACTCGCCAAACGCCGAGACGATCGCACCGGCGTGGCCCATACGGCGGCCCTTTGGCGCCGACAGCCCCGCGATATAAGCGATCAGCGGCTTCTTGCCATGGTCCTTCGACCACAAGCCCGCTTCGGCTTCCTGCGGCCCGCCGATTTCGCCGATCATCAGGATAGCATCGGTATCGGGATCGTTTTCGAAGTGCTCGATGACATCGCGGTGCGACGAACCGTTGATCGGATCGCCGCCGATGCCAACCGAGGTCGAAACGCCGATGCCAAGGTTTTTAAGCTGCTCGGCGGCTTCATAGCCAAGCGTACCCGAACGGCCAACGATGCCGATCCGGCCAGGCAGGTAGATGTGGCCCGGCATGATGCCAAGCATGGCCTTGCCGGGTGAAATGGTACCAGCGCAGTTCGGACCCGTCAGGATCATGCGGGCTTCTTTCTTGTAGCGCCGCATGTAGCGCTTCACGCGGATCATATCCTGAGCCGGGATGCCGTCGGTGATGCAGACGCAATATTTGATGCCAGCGTCAGCGGCTTCCATGATCGCATCAGCCGCAAATGGCGGTGGCACGAACACGATCGAGGCTTCCGCGCGGGTTTCATCGACGGCGCCCTTGACGGTGTTGAACACCGGACGGCCGAGATGCGACGAGCCGCCCTTGCCGGGTGTCACGCCGCCGACGACGTTGGAGCCGTAGTCGATCATTTCCTGGGCGTGAAAGGTGCCGATGCGGCCAGTGAAACCCTGGATCAGGATCGGCGTCTTTTCGTTGATAAAGATTGCCATTGGTGCGTTCTCCCGATTATGCGGATTTTTTGGCTGCAGAGACAGCCTTGGCGGCGGCGTCTGCAAGCGTTTCGGCACTGATCACGGTGAGGCCGCTTTGATCGATGATCTTGCGGCCTTCCTCGACGTTGGTGCCAGCGAGGCGAACGACGATCGGCATGGTGATATTGAGTTCCTTGACCGCGTCCACGACGCCCTTGGCAACCCAGTCGCAGCGGTTGATGCCGGCAAAGACGTTGACCAGGATTGCCTTGACGTTCTTGTCGCGCAACACGGCTTTGAACGATTTCGTCACCCGTTCAGGCGATGCGCCGCCGCCGATGTCGAGAAAGTTTGCGGGCTCGCCGCCAGCAAGCTTGATCATATCGAGCGTTGCCATTGCGAGACCGGCACCGTTGACGATACAGCCGATGTCGCCATCAAGGCCGACGTACGCCAGGCCACGGTCGGAGGCATACGTTTCGCGCGGATCTTCCTGGCTCTTGTCACGCAGCTCAGCGATGTGCGGGCGGCGGAACAAGGCGTTTTCATCGAACGACATCTTGGCGTCGAGTGCAAAGACCTGCTTTTCCTTGGTGATGACGAGTGGATTGATTTCGCACATCGTGGCGTCGAGATCGCGGAACGCGCGGTAGCAGCCCATGACGGCTGGCACCAGCTTGTTGACGATCTCAGGGTCGACACCGAGCCCAAACGCAATTTCACGGGCTTGGAACTGCTGCATACCGACAGCGGGATCGACGCTGACGCGGATGATCGTATCGGGCTGCTTGGCCGAGATTTCTTCGATGTCCATGCCGCCCGCAGCGGAGGCCACGACCATAATGCGCTCAGAGGCCCGATCCATCACGAAGCCAAGGTAGATTTCCTTGTCGATGTTGGTGGCTTCTTCGATGTACAGGCGCGAGACCAGCTTACCGGCCGGTCCTGTCTGATGCGTCACCAGCTTGCGGCCGAGAAGGCTCTCGGCGGCAGCTTCGATTTCGCTTTCGTTTTTGCAAACCTTGATGCCGCCGGCCTTGCCGCGGGCGCCGGAGTGGATCTGCGCCTTAACGACAACCGTGCCGCCAAGCTCGCTGGCGCGATAGGTTGCCTGCTCAGGGCTGTAGGCTAACCCGCCGCGCGGGATCGGCACGCCGAACTTGGCAAGAAGTTCCTTGGCCTGATATTCATGAATGTCCATGTGAGGACCTCCTGGAAACGTTGAGAATGATGGTGACCGTCGCGACTTAGGCAGCGGCTTTCTTGCGAGCTTCTTCGCTCTTCTTGATGGCGGCTGCGGTGGCCAGGAGGTTATTGGCCATTTTTTCAGATGCGGCGTCGATCATCTTGCCGTCGAGGGAAGCCGCACCCTTACCCTGGGCTTCGGCTTCCTTGAGCGCCACAAGAATGCGCTCGGCGCGCGACACTTCGGCGGCCGTCGGCGAGAACACTTCGTTGGCGAGTTCGATCTGCGAAGGGTGGATGGCCCACTTGCCTTCGATGCCGAGGGCGGCGGCGCGGCGGGCGCCAGCCTTGTAGCCTTCCGGATCGTCGATGCCGCCGAACGGGCCGTCGATCGGACGCAGGCCGAAGGTGCGGCAGGCGACCGTCATGCGCGACAGCGGGAAGTGCCACTGGTCGCCAGGATAGTCTGGATTGAGGCCGCCGATGACAACGGTGCGGGCCTTGTTAAACGCCGAGTAGTCGGCGACGCCGAAGTGCATGGATTCGAGCCGGCTGTTGGCCGATGCAATGGCTTCGACGTTGGCCATGCCGAGCGGCGTTTCGATCAGCGCTTCGGTGCCGACCTGGTTCTTGTAACCCTTGGCGACTTCGATCTGGCTGACGATGCATTCGACTGTGTAGACGTCGGCTGGAACGCCGACTTTCGGTATCAGAATGGTATCGAGCTTGTGGCCTGCCTGTTCCATGATGTCGACGACATCGCGGTACATATAGTGTGTGTCGAGGCCGTTGATGCGCACTGAAACGCTCTTGCCAGCCGCCTTCCAATCGAGATCGTTCAAGGCCTGAATGATGTTCTTGCGGGCCTGTTCTTTTTCTGGCGGAGCGACCGCGTCTTCGCAGTCGAGGAAGACGTAGTCGGCCGCACTCTTGAGCGCGCGATCGATCATCGTCGTGTTTGAACCTGGAACTGCGAGGTACGATCTCTGCAGGCGCTGTTTGCGAAGCGGATAAAGCGTGTAGCTCATGGGGCGTGCCTTCCTCTAAAATTTTTTTATGTTTCAAGTCTGTCTGAATGGATCGATCCGGCGCGCATCATCGCAGACCAAAGCGGTCGCGGGCTTGCGCATAAGAAAGAGAAAAGGCCCGGCGCTTACCAGCCGGGCCCCATGTATTTTAGGCAGCCTTGGCGGTGGCTGGCGTGACGCCGGTTGCCGACTTGGTTGCGGTCTTGCTGAAATATTCAGCCGCAGCACCGGTGCCCGAGCCGAGCTTGATGTTGACGCCGCTATCCTTGAGCGCCATCTCGACTGCGAACAGGACGCCGCCAACCATGAACTCATCGAGCGCACCGAGGTGGCCGATACGGAACACGCGGCCAGCGACCTTGTTGAGGCCAACGCCGAGCGAGGTGTTATAGCGATAGTACGCCGTCTTCACGATGACGTTGCTGTCGATGCCGTCCGGCGCGAGGATTGCCGAGACGGTGTCTGAGTGCCACTTGGCTTCTTTGGCGCAGAGTTTCAGACCCCAGGCATTGACGCCGGCGCGAACGCCGTTGGCTAAACGCGTATGCCGCGTGAAGATGTTTTCCAGACCTTCTTCGAACATCATGTCGAGCGACGTCCGCAGGCCGCGGATCAGCTGCGTTGCGGGCGTGTACGGGAAGTAGCCTTGATCGTTCGTCTTGATCATGTCTTCGAACGAGAAGAAGCAACGGTTCATGCGGCCGTTGAGGGTCTTGTTGGCGTCGAGCGCCTTCTGGCTGACGGCCAGGATGCCGAGGCCGGTTGGCAGCATGAAGCCCTTCTGTGAGCCCGAGACGCAGCAGTCAACGCCCCATTCGCCCATGCGCATATCGAGTGAGCCGACCGACGACACGCCATCGACCATTAAGAGGGCGGGGTGCTTGGCTCCATCGAGGGCCTTGCGGACGCCCGCGATATCGCTCGAAACGCCGGTCGCGGTTTCATTGTGGGTGGCGAACACGGCTTTGATTTCGTGGTGCGTGTCCTTGGCGAGAATGCCGGCATACTTTTCGAGCGGAACGCCTGTGCCCCACTCTTCGTCGCACAGCACGACCTTGAGGCCCATGCGCTCGGCCATATCGACCCACAGCAGCGAGAACTGTCCGAAGCGCGACATCAGCACCTTATCGCCGACGGCGAGCGTGTTGGTCATGGCCGATTCCCAGGCGCCGGTACCTGACGACGGGAAAATGAAGACGCGGCCGTCTTTCATTTTGAAGACCTTTTTCAGGTCTTCGAAAATCGGCAGTGTCAGCTTGGGGTATTCGGCCGAGCGCATATCTTCCATGGCCAAGTTCATGGACATGCGAACGCGATCGGGAATGGTCGTTGGGCCAGGAATGAAAAGGTGAGGCGTAACCGTCATGGGCGTTTCTCCGCGCTGCGTTTGTGCCAGGTCGCCGGGCCCTGATCATTTCAGGTCCGGTTGTGGAAAGCATCTGGCATTTGAAGGGCCTTCACCCGCTCGCAGGCGCGGATGCAAGACATTATTTACCAGCCGAGTGATGCGGGATGGACCGTTGGCCAGCAACACCCGCCTGGGGAGTATTTTACAGGGCGATGGGTAGTGGCGACTACCCACTACCGCTTGTGCGCCGCAACACGGTGCTCAAGGGGCCGGACGGGTGACCGACATAAAGAGTGCGACGGCCATAGCGCGGTTCGAGACGCCGAGCTTGTCGTACAGGTTTTTGAGGTGATACTTCACAGTGTTGCGCGAAATTCCGGTACGGGCTGCAATCTGCAGATTGGTCCAGCCGTTGGAAAGGGCTGCCAGCAATTCACGCTCGCGCGCAGTCAGGCCGCCGAGCGGGTCGTGGTTCAACAGGTCGATATCGACATAGGGCAGTGACAACCGGCCGCGCGCGACGGCGACGATGGCCTCGAGCAGCACCACCGGCTCCTCGGATTTTGAGACGAAACCCCATGCCCCGCCCTTGATCGACTGGCGCAAGACGTCGCTGCTGCGTTCGCCGGTATAGATGATGACCCGCGTTTGCCACTTTTCCTGCTTGGCCCGGGCCAGCACATCGCCGCCCGCCATATCCGGCAGCGACCATCCGACAATGGCAATTTCGGGCGGTTTTTTCTGTAAAGCTTCGAGAAACGCCGCACCGGATGCGAAGATGCCGGCAACGGTGAAGCGGCCGTCGCGCGTCACGACGGCTTCGAGGCCGGTGCGCACCACCGGATTTTTATCGGCGATTGCGACCTCAATTTTCGCCGCCATGCGTGCGCCGTCCCTTTCCGTGTTGCGGACCCAAAAAACGCCGGCCGTGTCCTGCGCGGGTCCGGGTTGTCAGGCCGCTCCGCCAGCCCGTCCGTGGCGACCCCGGCAGGATTTGAACCTGCGACCTACGGTTTAGGAAACCGTTGCTCTATCCAGCTGAGCTACGGGGTCAAGGTGTGAATGACAGCGGAGCACAACCCGCATCCCGCCGTCATCCGAGCTATGCGGCCGTCCACAACCAGCGTCAAGCAAGCCCGCGCCAGCCATCAAAAAACAAACGATTGCCGCCGAACGCGGGCAACGCCGGAGCGAAGTCCGCCACCACATCGCGACGCGATCGTTGTCCAATCTGCAGCTGCCACTAGAAGTTGCGTTTTTTAAAGATTAATGCTATCTTAACGGGAGATTAAAGGGCTGAGGGCCATAAAACATATGAAAAAACTGACTTATAATCAGATGGTTATAGCGATACTGCCCAAATTTAATGCTGTCGAAGGTTTTGCAATTTGTGCGCGAAAAATCCGTAGGCATTCATTTCATAACGGCTAATCTTTAGGCAGTGAGCATAAGTGGGGGCGTGCGTTTATGGGTACCATTCGCGTCGAATTTGTTCCGATCCAGAGCTTTGGACTTGGGCTCTTTGGGCTCGATCATATCCAACTGGTCTACGAAGACGAGACCGACTTCCTCAACACTCAAGATTATTGGTTCGTTCTCGAGGGCATCCGCGATGGCGGACTGTTCAACGCGACGCTCGGCGCGCTCGGGGAAGACGGCAGGACCTCGCTGGCGGTCGCCAACGGCGCCAGCGGTGACGACCTGATCGCCAAAATCGGAACCCCTGAAGACCGCGGTTCGCGGATCATCAATACCGGCTCCGATGCGCTCACACTGTGGAACACGATGGCGGCCTATGCCGCCGACATTCAAAGCATGTCGATGCCATACATCGGCGCGTCATGGCCGTTTTCGCCAACGCCGACCATCAACTCAACCACGCTGGTCAGCTCGGTGCTGTGGTCGATCGGCGTCGATTTGAACAATTTGATGCCGTTCGGAATCCGCAACTCACCCGGGGCCGGCACGCTGATCGGCACGCCGGGCGCCGATACCATGAGGGCGCAGGGAAACTACACCCAGATCGCGACCGGCGAAGGCGACGACACACTCGGCGGCTCGACCAATCTTGTGTCGCTTGAAAAGCTCTACGGCGGCTCGGGCAAAGATACCTTTAACTGGTCGTACGGTCAGAATGTCATCCACGGCGGTCAGCCGCGCATGGCCTACGCCGAAGACGGCGTCGACACGGTCGATTATTCCGGCGTCGGCGCGGTTCACATCGTCAGTTTGAAGCATGCCGTTGCGCACAAAGTCGCGGACTACGTTTCGACATTTGCCGGCGGCTCCGACCAGCTGTTCTCGATCGAGCAAATATCCTGGGAAATCGACAACGACATTGTCACCACCGGCGCAGGCGTTGAATTGCTCGAGAAACCTTTGCTGCTCGATTTCAAGGGTCAAAGCGGCGGACGGGGCGATGAGCTTGGTTTGAGCGACGGCAACGCGCCGATCATCATCAACGCCATCGGCAATGATATTGTCTCGATCCAAGCCCTGGTCAACGCCGGCGAGGACGCCGGATACTGGGCTCAATCGGTCGAATGGCTGGCCGGATCCAACGCCGACGATCTGATTTACACTGGCCCGTCGATCCTCGGCGCGGAGGGCGGCAAAGGCGACGATCTGCTCGACGGCCGCCTGGCCAATCCGTTCAGCGGACAAAGCCCTGACGGCTATGACGTTGAACTGGACGGCGGCGAGGGCGACGATACCATCGTCAGCGGCGAAGGGCGCACGCTTGCGCGCGGCGGCGATGGTCAAGACATCTTCGTGTTGTCGGCCATGACCAGTGGCAACGGCAAGGTCGAGTTTATCATCGATGACGCCGATAGCGGCGATATGCTGTACGTGCCCTATGACTTTTTCAAAGTTCAGCGCGGCGACTTCGACGGCTCCCAATTGTTCCAGCTTTCCGGCGCACCGTTCAAGCTCGATAGCGGCCTCGTCACCTCATATTTCGCCTGGAGCCTGGACAACACCGACGAGGTGCACGGCAATATCGAGTTCGTCGGCCTGATCTCGTACGAACTGCAAGGCAGCGACCTTGTTATCACGCTGCTGCAAGGCCATCCCGAGATCTCGACGATCGACTATGGCCCGGGTGAACCGCCGGGTCCGACGATCACGCAATCGGTGGGCGAGACCGCCACCGAAACAACGATCCGCGTGCATAACTGGAGCGAGGGTATTCTCGGCATCACCTTCCCGCTGGTGTTTGACATCGCTATTCGCGACCAAGTGGAAGAGTTCAATGACTACCCGGGCTATCGCGCGGCGGTGAATGACGCGACCAACGGATCACGCTTCAAAGCGGCGCTCGATGACCGGCCCGATGCTCATATCCCCAAGGAACTGACACAGGGCCAGGCCGTCGCACGGGCGTTTGCGCCTGCTGGCCAAACCGAAGGGTCCGACGACGACGATGTCCTGACGGCCACCGTTGGCGGACCGTTCCACTTGAACGGATACGCTGGCAACGATGACATCACCGGCAGCGACGGCGGCGACGTCATCAACGGCGGCACTGGCGGCGACATCATGCGCGGCGGCCGCGGCAACGATACGTATTACGTCGACAACGCTGGCGATGTGATCATCGAAGACATCAAGAGCGGCTTTGATCGCGTCATCTCGTCGATCGATTATCTGCTTGGCGAGACGGTCGAGCATCTGGCGCTGACCGGTGATGCGATCTTCGGCACCGGCAACGCGCGCCGCAACACGCTGGAAGGTAACGATCGCAACAACACGCTGACCGGCGGCGAAGGCGACGACACGCTGGCTGGTAACAGTGGCGACGACGTGCTGATCGGCGGCAGCGGCGGTGACGGCTACGTTTATGAAAATGGCGATGGCCGCGATACGATCATCGAAACCGGCAACGAGCCGGGCGCCGACGATGTGCTCATTTTGGCCGGTCAGCTCACACCCCAAGACCTGACGTTCATCCGCGATCCCAACTCGGCCAATGATCTCATTTTGAGTTTCGTTGATGGCGGGCGGATCACGATCAAGGACTACTTCAGTCAGGCCGGCGGTTCACTTGAGAGCCTGCAATTCACCACCGGACCAACGTGGTCGGCCACAGAGATCGCAACGCGTGCTGCAACCGCGATCGTCACCAGCAACCAGGCGCCGATTGCACTTGCCGACGACTTGTACTTCAAAGGCCAGGGCCCGGTGACGATCACCGCCGCGGCGCTGCTCAACAACGACACGGACGCGGACGGCGGCAGCCTGGCCATCGCAGCTGTTGGGAACGCTAACGGCGGGACCGTGGCCCTCAACCCCGATGGGTCGGTGCTGGTGCTGCCGTCCGTTTCGGGGCAGTCGTTCATCAGCTTTGATTATTGGGTGAGCGATGGCCAGGGCGGCAGCGCCAAAGCCCAGGCTCAAGTGACGGTTTTGGCCAATGCAACGCCGGTTAATGCAGCGCCGGTTATTGCAACGGGCACGTTAGCGGCCGTGTCGGAAGACCAGAGTGTTAGCGGCCGCGTTACGGCAACGGACGCTGACAGCGACGCGCTGATTTACAGTCTCAAAACTGGCGCGGGCCCGCTGAAAGGCAGCGTCGTGCTGCAACCGGACGGAACGTTTGTCTATACGCCCGCCGCCAACGCCAACGGTGCCGACAGTTTCACCATCGCCGTCACCGATGGGATCAATGCGGCCGTTGAGCAAACCTTCAGGTTCAACATTGCGCCAGTCAACGACGAGCCCATAGCGGTTGCTGACGGCGGGTACACCGTTACCGGCGGACAGCGCATCACCATCCTGGCGGCTGATCTG
>JANMOL010000298.1:0-2806 GCA_031369245.1 Hyphomicrobium sp.
GGCGTGGATTCAGCCGCCGTCCTCGCCATGGCCTCGCGCATTCGCGGCCAGCCGCTGCCGAGCTTCACAATCGGATTTGACGATCCCAATCTCGATGAAACCGCCAAGGCCATGGCCGCCGCCCGCCATATCGGGTGCGCGCCGTCGGTCGTCCGCACCAGTGCCCGCGCCATATCAGACATTTACCCAGCGCTCGTGAGCGCTGCCGATTGCCCCGTGGTCGACACCTCGTGCGCCGCACTCTGGAGCCTGGCCGGTGAAGTGCACCGCCAGGGCTACAAGGTCGCCCTCACCGGCGAGGGCGCCGACGAAGCGCTGGCCGGTTATGTCTGGTTCAAGATCAACAAGCTGCAGCGGCTTTTGGATATTGGCGGACTGAAGCCGAGTGGCCCCGGCAGCCGGATGTTCCGCCACATCATCACGAAAGATCAGAGCTTGTCGCAGCTCCATCACATCGACAGCTTGATTGCCGGCCCGCATGCGCAATCAGAGATGTACAGCTGCGTCGCGAATTCACGCAGCCTGTTTTACAGCGCCGGCATGAAAGAACAGCTCGGCGAGCACACCGCCTACGAAGATCTGCCGCTCAACACAGACCGCATGCGCCGTTGGCATCCGCTGAATAAATCGCTCTACATGGGCTACAAAATCATGCTGCCCGGCCTGCTGCTGAACCACAAAGGCGACCGCGTCGCCATGGCCAACAGCGTCGAGACCCGATACCCTTTCCTCGACGAGGATTTGGTCAAGCTGTGCGCCCGCGTTCATCCGCGCTGGAAACTCAACGGCCTGCGCAACGACAAATATCTGTTGCGCCAAGCCGCCGCGCGCTGGCTGCCACCTGAAATCGCGCTCAGGCCCAAAGCGATGTTCCGCGCACCGTTTGCGGCAACCTTCCTTGCCAACCCGCCGGCCTACGTCAACCAATTGATGAGTGAAGAGTCGCTCACGCGGACCGGCACCTTCGATGTCGCAGAAGTCCGCCGGCAGTTCAGCCTGAGCCATCAGACCTCAGAGAGCAAACGGCACTACTTCGCCGGTATGGGCCTGGCCACCGTCCTGGCAACGCAGCTCTGGCATCACCTCTATCTCGGCGGCAACCTGTGTGACCTGCCGGCCCTGGATTTTGCGCCGCAGCCGGCACGCCACACCGCCGCTGTCTAGGCTGGGTAACGCGAGCCTGCCCGCCCCGATCAACAGCCACACAGGCTCATTGCAAAAATTAACGCCGCCGTTTTTGCCTAACACCGGGCCAAATTTAACCCGCGCCTGCATGTCATCTGGCCGTCCCTGTTAAAACCGGCTAGGCCTCGCAGCACTCAGATCCCAGGCCGTTTTTGCTGCTGTTTCCGGTTCCAGCGACCAGCCATTCCGCCCCCGCTCGAAAGCCACGTCATCCATGACCTTTCCATCGACCCACCCGGCGCTGGCGCTCGCCCTTGTTGCCCGCAACTATTCCATCCCAACCGCGGTGCAGCTGGCAGTGCTGGAGCCGAACGCGCTCAATCGCGATCTGCTCGTCTCGGCCCAAACCGGCTCCGGCAAGACGGTCGCGTTTGGGCTAGCGATGGCAACCTCGCTGCTCGGAGACGCTGAGCGCTTCGAACGGGCTGGCGCGCCGCTGGCGCTGATCATCGCGCCAACCCGTGAACTCGCCATGCAGGTCCAGCGCGAACTGGCCTGGCTGTATGAATCGACCGGCGCGCGCGTCGTCACCTGCGTCGGCGGTATGGATGTCCGCGCCGAAGCCCGCCAGCTCAGTGCAGGGGCCCACATCGTGGTTGGCACACCCGGCCGCTTGCGCGACCACTTGGAGCGCAAGCGCCTCGACCTCGCGCACCTCAAGGCCATTGTGCTCGACGAAGCCGACGAAATGCTCGATCTCGGCTTTCGCGAAGATCTCGAATACATCCTCGATGCGACCCCCGAAGGCCGCCGCACACTGCTGTTCTCGGCCACCATGCCGCGCGAAATCGAAACCATGGCGCGCCGCTATCAGAGCGAAGCCGTGCGCATCGAAACGCTCCGGCGCGACGAACAGCACGCCGATATCGAATACAGCGCCATTCGTGTCGCACCCAACGATGTCGAGCACGCCGTCGTCAACGTGCTGCGCTTCCATGAGATGCGCGCGGCGCTGGTGTTTTGTTCAACGCGCGAGGCGGTTAAGCGGCTGCATTCAAGCTTGGTCGAGCGCGGCTTTTCAGCCGTCGCGCTGTCAGGCGAGCTGACCCAGCACGAACGCACGCAAGCGCTGCAAGCCTTGCGCGACGGCCGTGCCCGCGTGCTGGTTGCAACCGATGTCGCCGCCCGCGGGCTGGACCTTCCCGATCTGGCGCTGGTCATCCACGCCGATCTGCCAAATGATCGCGAGACGCTGCTGCACCGCTCGGGCCGCACCGGCCGCGCCGGCAGAAAAGGCTTGTGCGTGTTGATCGTGCCCTACAACCGGCGCCGCAAAGCCGATACGCTGCTGGGCGCTGCAAAATTGAAAATCACCTGGGGCACGGCACCGACGGCAGACGCCATCCGGGTCCGCGACCAGGAGCGTTTACTGGCCGACGCGATGTTTACCGATACCGCAACCGAAGACGATCTCGTGCTGGCGCGCGGTCTGCAAACGGCACGCACGCCCGACGAGATCGCGCTGGCCCTCATCCGCATCCGCCGCGATCAACTGCCAGCACCGGAAGATCTGGCCGAAGACAGCGGCCCGCCGCGCCGCGACGACCGCCAGCGTTTCGACTTCAAGCCGCGCGAGCGCGACGGATCCAGCACCGATCGCCCAGCGCGTGATGGCGCGCCG
>JANMOL010000305.1:0-2648 GCA_031369245.1 Hyphomicrobium sp.
GTCTTCAATCGGTGGCGGCGTGCTCTGCTCCAGCGCTGGGATCTCAGCCGCCTCCAGGGTTGCAATCTCATCCCCGAGCTTGGCGAGGCCTTCGATCGCGATGCCCTGTTCGACCAGCACGTTGTCATCACCGGCGCCAGCGTTGAACGCCGCCATCTCGGGCCGGTCCGGCGCCGCGATCAGCACATACCCCAGCGACCCGTGAGCCAAAACGGACAGCGTGACAGCGATGGCCTTCAATGACGGCATGGGTGTTGCCCGGCGATCCTTCAGTTCTGTCCGCTCGGTTTTACCTGTGACGACGGCGCGGGTTGCGACAGCAGCGACACCCGCGCGTAGCCCGAGTCACCAACGCGCCCGAGAATGTCCATCACATCGCCGTAAGCGATTGTCTTGTCGGCACGGACATAGACCACGCCGTCGCCTTCCTGCGACCGCATCGCCATCAGGCGTGCGACCAGCGCCTGGCGCGTCACCTGTTCATCGCGAATGTACAGCGTGCCGTCCGGCGCCAGCGTGACGATCATCGGCTTTCGGGCCTGACCGAGCTTCGCGGCTGAGGTTTTTGGGAGTTCGACCGGCACGCCTTGCACCATCAGCGGCGCTGCAACCATGAAAATGATCAGCAGCACGAGCATCACATCGACGAACGGCGTGACGTTGATTTCAGCCAGCGGCTTGTAGCTGTCATCATCGTCATGCGGATTGCTGCCGACCGTCATGCCCATTACTTGACGCCTTCAATGCCATGCCGGGCCAGGCTGCGCGCCAGACTGGAGATCGCGGGCGTGATCTTTTCAGAGGCCCGGCCGAGCGCAACCGTAAACTGGTTATAGGCAATAACGGCCGGAATAGCGGCGGCCAAGCCGACAGCGGTCGCAAACAGCGCCTCTGCGATGCCGGGCGCCACGACCGCAAGGCTGGTATCCTTCGATTGCGCGATCGCCGTGAACGCATTCATGATGCCCCAGACGGTGCCAAACAAGCCGATGAACGGAGCTGCCGAGCCGAGCGTCGCCAGGAACGGCAGGCCTTTTTCAATACCCTTGAGTTCGCGCCGCATTGCCGCGCGCATCGCTTGCTCCAAGCGATCGCGAAGCTCGCCATCGCCAGCCGAACGGGTGCCTTCGGTCCATTCGGTGTGAGCGGCAGACGCGATCGCGTTGACCAGTCCGTCGCCATCGCGCGGCGCAGCCAGGACGCCGGCTGCGGCAGCCGCCTCGATCTCACCGGCTTGCCGGTTCAGCTGCCAAACGCGAGAGACTTTTTCAAAGATCAGAGCCCACGATACGACGGACGCCAACAGCAACCCGATCATGACCGCTTTGACGACGATATCGGCGTTCAGAAAAAGCCCAAGGATCGAAAGATCGCGGCCGCCATCCAATGTTGTTTCACCCACGACAGTCACCGTTCACTTTGAGAGCTTGGCAGTGGTCAGCGCCGACACCGTCAAGCGCTGCAGGCAATCTTGCGCCGGGCCCGTATCGGCTTGGCACGCGATCACGTCATTGATCAGGAACGATCCGATGCGGTCGCAGGCGATGGCGTCGATGTCGAACAGCTTGACGGTTGTCTTTTGCGCCTTCAGCGGCGCGAGATCGAGCGCGAACCGTTTGCCGATCACGCCGTCTGTTTGAAACAGAACGAGATCGAGCTTGAAGGATTGATAGCTCGCAGCACCGGGATTGTTGACGACCAGGTAAGCGCGGCAGCCCGTGCCGGTCGTCTCAAGCTTGTTCAGCTCGATCGATGGCGCGACGGCGGAAGGCGGATCGGCGGCGAGGGCGGTCGCTGGCAGGAGCAGCCAGCCAAGCAGGCCAGCGAGCGTGACGGCGGCGGCTTGGATGTGCGGGTTCAACGCAGACACTTTCCGTTCAGTGGGCCGTTCAGTGGGCCGTTCAGCGGGCCGATCAGTGGGCGGTTCAAAAGACACCCGGGGTTCGACCTGCGTTTAGCGGCTTTAAAAGCCCGCAGCCAGTGCCAATCGAGACCAGTGCCAATCGAGACCAGTGCCAATCGCGGCCACAGCCAGTCATGCTGTCCCAGCAAAAAGCGGCAGCCCGGGGGACCGCCGCGCTTTTGCACTTCGGCTCACCTTTTAAGGGGCCGCGCTCTAAAGGCCGGCCGGCAGAAAATGCACCGCCGCGGGTGCTGCCCGGGCGCTTGTTCCAAACTTGGCTTCGAGCTTTTCAATTTCGGCCAGCGCATCGCGAATGGCGGCCGCAAAACTTTCAAGGCCCGGCGTGTGCCCGACATCGCTGTCGATGTACAGCAGGGTGTCGCGGACGCTGCCCAAATCGATGCGGCCCAAATTGGTGCCGTCAAGTTCGGCATAGGGCGCGCTCTGAGCGCCGGCCGTGGCAAACGACGCGGCAAACGATGCAGAAAGGGACACGGCACGATCCTTCAAACGCCAACGAAACTCTTAAGACTTTAGCAACCTTTGAAGGTGTCGCAAAAAGCGCGCCAAAACGCAAGCGTTGCGGCCTCCAAAAGCGCCGTGCACAGCGTCTCAATTCGGGACGGATTGCTTCGCATTTGAAGGGCTTTATTCGCTCGTTCTTTTACTTCTGCAAGGCACACTGCAAGCCTGCGTCGAGTGTGTAGTTGCGTTTTGCAGAAGCCGCCGGGGATTTTGATTATCG
>JANMOL010000361.1:0-8383 GCA_031369245.1 Hyphomicrobium sp.
CAGAAACACCACGATCGCTTCGCCGGCCAGCGCCAGCGCCGCAGCCGCCGCTTCGCGATTGGCAAGCCCACGGCTGGCGCCGGTTAAGACGGGATCAATGGTCTTGCCATCTGCCGCCATGGCCGTTGGCGCTTTCACGTCGCGCGCGTCGGCTGCGCGGATCGCGCGGCGGGTTCGCCAGCCGTGGACGGATCAGCGGATGCTGGGCTCGCGAGAGGACTGGCGGCGTCGCGCCAGGCGTGATGCGGCCAGCCGCGGGTCAGACGCGCTTGAACCGTTGCTGGTAGAGGAGCTGGCACCGTTGCTAGCTCTGGACCTTCGTGAGGGACGGCGCGAAGCCCGCGATGATCGACGACGGCGCGCGGGTCCGCCAGCACTGCGGCAACACGCACTGGTGAAACCAGCATTGGGGAAACTAGCACTGGAGCAACCAGCCGGGCGATCACCGCCAGCCGTTGCGGCAATTGTTCATTGATCAGCGACGCATCCGCGAACTCGATCTTGATCAAGCCCGTGACCCGGTCGCCATCGGTTGAAAAAATCGGCTGGGCGGCAAGCCCGTGACCGGCCAGCACGGCTTCATCACCGCGATTGAGAACCGAGACCGTGCGGCGCTCGCTCGCAATCGCCCGGTAGAGCGGATGGCTTGCCGCGATCTCGTGCGGCCACGCCGCAGTCTCAGGCCAGCCGCTCTTGGCCACCAGTTCGCAGCCAACGGGGGTGACCGAAAATAGCGAGATCTGTGCGCCGGGGAAGGCTTCCGCGCGGACGGCATCAAGGGCTGACGCCAGCGATGCGCCAGCGGAATGGCCATGCGATGGGTCAGAGCGCACGAGCGCCGATAAGGCGTCGAGCAGGCCGCTGCCTGAGGCCACTGCGCGCGCCGTCATGTGGCGCTCCAGCCGATGGCAGCGCTGCTCCAGATCTTTGGCATAACGGCTGAGCGTTTGCGCTTCGGCCGTGCGCTGGCCCAGCGTCTGCTGCAGCGCCTGCTTGACCTCGATCTGGCGCAGCCGGAACTGGCCCAGCAGCAGCGACACACCGATCCACAAAATCGGCAGGGCCCAAATCCGCAAAAGGTAGGTGAAAAGGTTTTCACCGACCGCTTGCTCGGGCAAACCCGCCAGCACATGCGCGATCGTTGAAACGCCAGCGGCAAGGAGGCCGGCGACCGTTCCATACTGCAAGCTGAGTAACAGCACCGGCAGCCAATACGGACTTGGCTCCAAGGTTGCGATATCGACGCCCGGCAGCGCCCACGCCGCAAGCATGATCGCGGCAACGATGGCGGCCAGTTCCACCAGCGCGCCAAACGGCGGCACGACCGGCAGCCACACCGCGCCCTGCCAGGCCATCAGGCGCGCCCATTTTGCTTTGATATCGTCCAAGGGCGGTCTTTCCGTTGTCTTTCGGGCGGGCGGGCTGGTCAAGGCGGGCGGGTCAGTTAAGCTGGCGAGGCCAGGCCTTTTGGTCTTCCCGGACGTCACCGGGTGCTGGCGGAAGGGTACTGTTTTCGCCCCCAATCGGCAACGCATCTGGCAAGCCGTTTGATGATGTCGTCAATGGGCCGGAGACTGGACCAGACTGCCTGCCATGCTTTCTGGCCTAAACCCGAGCCTGTCATGGCGTGCCGCCGTTATACAGCGCGGGTTTTGACGGTGACACGGCGTTACCGCCGGTTTTCGAGTCCTGAAGCTTGGCGCGGTCTTTGAGCGGGCGGCGCTTCAACTTCAGATCGCGGTTAATCTTGGTCCGTTGAAGGACCTTTTCCGTCTTTTTGAGAAGTTTGGCGCTGCTGATCTTGGTTTCAACGCGCGGGCCGCGGCCGCGCGCATAACTGGATGCCTGCCGGGCCCGGCGCGGCGCGGCGACAGCCGGCGACGGTGGACCAAAGGTGCGCGCTTGCACACGGCGCAGCGCATCATCCGTCATCTTGGTCAGCAGTGACTTTCGCCATGGCTCGAGCGGATCTGGCAACACGGTGCGCCGCGCGGCCGGTTTTTCCAAGCCCGCCCAAGCTGTCTTGACGGCGGGTGCGGGCGGCAATTGGCCGGGGTCAGCGGTGTCAGCCAATGGGGCTGTGGCCGGCAAAGGACCGGGCACGCCCGCTTCTGGACGGCGCGCCATCGCGCCGCGCACGTCGCTGGCATCCGCAGTCATCCCGCCGCTATCCAAGGCTGCCGCCAGCGCGGCCAGCACGGGTGCTGGCATCCGGTCCAAACCGAACTTGCGCGCGCCTTCAAGCGCTGCGGCTGAATCCTGAACCGCCAGCGCGGCATCGACGAAACGCAGGGCCGTCGAACATCGCCGATCTGCGATTTATCGAGCCAGCCGTTGAGATAGAGGCGCGCGGGCCCCAGTTGCGCTTGCTCGATCAAGCGCTCGGCAACCGTCAGCGAAATCGGATCGCCGGGCTCGCCGGCATCCTTTGCGACTTCGATTGCCGAGGCTGGAAATTTGCTGCGTGCCAAAATATCAATCATGCCAACCGCCAACTGGTCGTCTTTGGCAGAGCGGATCCAGCGCAACGCCCGCCGCTCGGCTTCTTTGGGCTGGTCCTGTTCAAGCAGCAGGGTCAAAAACTGATAGCGCTCCTGACTGGTTCGCAGCCGCTTCAAGTCGTCGATCGATCGCAGAAGAGTGGTCGCCTGCACAGCATCGCCATCGACGGCCACCAGTTCGGCCAAGCGCGATAGATCCTCAGCCCGGCGGTAACCCTTCTGCCGGCAGCGCTGCAGGGCTGCCTGCTCGGCCGCATAGTCGCCCTGCAAGCGTAGCGCGGCGATGAGATCGCGGCAGGCCTGCTCGGAGTATCGCAATTCGATTTGCGCGCGCAAGGCATCGTGATAGGCGGCGTCGTCTTGCGTTGCTTTGTAGAATTGCGCCAGTTTACGTTTGAGACCGGCGTCGCGCGGGCGTTGTCCGGCCATCGTTTGCAGCACGTCGCGCGCCTTGGCGACATTGCCCTCGCTTTCATACAGCGCCTGCATTTGGTAAAGCGTGCTGTAGCGCCGGTCGCCGGTTTCAAACTGGCTTTCGAGGATAGCGAGCGCCTCACGCGAATGGCCGTCGCGCTCAAGCATCGCCACGCGCTCATTTTGGCCCGGCAGCATGACCCACCCGGCTGCAATCGCGCCGGCAAATATTGCGCCCAGGATCAGGCGGTGCGGGCTGAACACCTGGCTCGCGCTCATGGCACAGGCTCATGGCATGTGAACGTCATCTCGACGGGTTCACGGGCGTCTGCGTTGAAGCGGGTTTGCAGCGCACCAGCGCTGTCAGCGGTGACCGTGTCCGTCGAGAGCCTCTGACCCGAACGCGAAATCTCAACGACGAACGCTTGGCCGGGAGCCGTTTGCCAAATCATTTCGCCCGGCCCGAAGCCGTGTGCGGCGAGCGTGAAGCCGCACTGGGTGCGCACAAGACTGCTCAATTGCCAGCGGCTCTCGATCAGCCGGGCGTGGCCAGCGTCGAATGGCCGGCCCTGCAGATCAGCCGCGGCATGGATCACCACGACGGCTGGCTCGATCACAGGATCCAACGCAACGTACAGCGAGCCTTGATGGCGGGTCGCACCCAGCACGCCTGAGCTTTTGATTTCATCGACGTCGATATCAGCGGCATCGTCAAAGCGGACGGTTTGCACGGCGCCGCGCTTGGAAATTGTCCAGCTGGTCGCGTCGACCTGCTGGATTTCGGCTGCGAAGAAATCATCGGCGATGGCTGCGTATTGTGAGGCCGTGACGGGAATGACCGGCAGCGTTCGCGCCTGCTCGACAAAGTATTTGATCGCCGCCAGCGAGCTCGCCTTCTCGCCGCTGTACATGTGATAATAGAGATTGAACGGCTTCAAGCGGCGCGGCTGCTCGGTGTTTTTCAGCGTTTCAGCCAGCATCAGCTGGCCATAGAACGGACCATGCCAATAGTTGGTATAGGTGTTCTCGTTGCTATTGCCGGCATAGATCTGGCGCTCGGCCCCGACCGTGCGGGCGATCGGCGGCACGTAGAACACTGAGGGAAATTCTGCGTCCAGCCGGCTGTCGCCGCCATTCATATTGCGCACGCCAGCGGCCCGCGTCGCCTTGATCGCTGCTTCAAACGGCTCGGTATCACCGCTCCACAAATAGATCGCGGCTTTCTTGCCGGACGGCGCCAGCTGTTGCGAAATCTGCAGGGCTTTGTTGACTTCGGTCGTCAGCTCAAACGGCTCTTTGAGATAGCTGCGCGGCAAATCGGCTGAACCGGCCACGTAGCGATTTTGGGTCCCGGCCAGCTCGGACTTTCCGGCCACGCGATATAAAAAATTGCGCACGCCATCGATGACTGACAGCGCCTTGTGCGCCACCTTATCGATCATTTGCAGCTCGGCCGCGCGGTCGTAGTTCTCAAAGAATTTCCAGTCGAAGGGATGCGAGTAGGAATGGCTCGCGACTTCGACCTGCGGCAATGCATAGAGCGCCTTGGCGCTCTGCCGGGCAGCGTCCATGCCGCCGAGCTCGGGTAAAGTATCACCGGCGATCAAGCCGACCGAGACCGGCAGATCGGGATATGGCGCAATGACTTCGCGCAGGATGACTTCCGACGCCGTGACTTGCGCGTCGCGGTAGCCCTCGATCTCGGAGATGTTGTTCCAGCCATCGCCGTCGATATGGCTGAAATACATCCGGCGGCCGGAAACCGTCGTGACATCGGGCACCGGCAATCGCTCATCACCCAGCGACAATTTGAAAAATGCGAACGGGTTCAGCGTCCAGCGGGCCTTGTCGGCGGTCGCGTCGTAGAAAATCGTGAACCCGTCGGCGGCATACCCGCCGGCCGGACTGGTCGCGACCAAGACCGAGGCGATCGGGCCCTCTTCGCTGGGCTGTTCGGCCGAGAGATGCACTTTGGCGATCGACGAGACCGTATCCATGACGCGGTATTCGGGCAGAGCCTTGTCGATCGGGCGCTCGAAGCCAACCATGCTGGCATTGAAAACAGCAATCTTGGCGTTGTGCGTGACGCTGACAAACTGATCGGTGGGCTTCAGCCCCAGGCGGGCCAGGACGCGCGCTATGAAGACCTCGGAGCCGGGAGGCTCGGGCGGCGCGACGTCTCCAAGGCAGACAAATCGCAAGCCCGCGCCGGTGACCGTATCGAGCCAGGCCGCGTAACGCATCGGATCCTGCAAAGGTTCGACGAACCACGTCACCACCGCCCGGAACCGGCCGCTGTCGTTGAGGGCTGGCAACGGCGCGTTGACATCGGCGTAGCTCAGTTTGAAGCCGAGCCAGTTGAGCGGCATCTCGGCCAAACGATGCAGGCGGGTGTCACTGGGGGTCGCTTCATGGCGGCTGTCATACAGCGCCAAAATCTCGCGCTTGACGGGCCGCGAGGTAAATTCGACGTCCAGGGCGCTGGCCGGTTGCGATGGGGCAAGGCACGCCGCCGCCAGCAGCACCAGGGCAACAGCGCGCAATCTCGAAATCGTCATAAGCCGGGAGAGCACGCGCTGGCGACCTAGGTTGTGTGCAAAACACGCCTCGCTGGGCAAAAGATTTATGCCTTATTCGGAGCGGTTGCAAAACGCCTTTGATTGCCTTTAGGCCATCTGCGGCCAAAGATCAGGCGTGGTTTACGAAGAAGCTGTTTTAGAGCGAAACGCTGGCTTGAACATCGAGGGCTGCTGCCCGTATCATCGAGGGCCGGGCCGGGTCACCCGCGCACGGTCAGAGGGCTACTGGGAATGACGGAACAACAAAAGAAATTTCCGGAATTTTATGTCACCGCCCCGCAGCCGTGCCCGTATTTACCGGGGCGGCTCGAACGCAAACTCTTCACCCATCTGACGCACGACAAGCCGCCCGAACTGGTCGATCGCCTGTTGACGACCGGCTTTCGCCGCAGCCAGAACATCGCCTACGTGCCCTACTGCGAGGGCTGTCAGGCGTGCGTGTCGGTGCGCGTGCTGGCCCAAGAATTTCAGCCCGACCGCTCGATGCGGCGGATCTCGGCCAAAAACTGCCGCCTCGTTGCCCGGCGCACGGCCCCCCATCCGACCGAAGAACAGTTTCGCTTGTTTCGCGCCTACATCGACGCCCGCCACAGCGATGGCGGCATGGCCGACATGACCATGCTCGACTATCGCATGATGGTCGAGGATACTGTCATTGAAACATTTTTGACCGAGTACCGCGAAAAGCCGGCCGGCGCGACGCGCTTGGCATTCGACCAATGGCCGCTGAAAGCCGTGGCGCTGTGCGACCGGCTGACCGATGGCGTGTCGATGGTCTACAGCTTTTACGATCCCGCCGACGCGCCCGCTAGCCTCGGGACCTTCATGATCCTCGAGCACATCGCCTTTACCAAGCGCATCGGCCTGCCGCATCTCTATCTCGGCTATTGGATCGAAGGCTCGCGCAAAATGACCTACAAGACGCGCTTTCAGCCGCAAGAGCGTCTTGGCCCGGATCGCTGGGAACGGGCTCTGCCAGACGACGTCAGCCGCTGAGCGGGCGCACGATCGGCCTACTTCCACAGTTCGGTTTCGATTTTCTCAAACATGTAGGCCCACTTCGAAGTCTGGGTGTCGACCAGCAGCGTCATGCGGGCGCGCAATTCGAGCAGCAGCGCGCAATCGGGATTTTTGGCAGCCGCGCCCTCCTGGCCCATGCTCGAAATCGCGAGCACCAGTTCCTCGGTCGATTGGTCGAAGACGGCGATTTTATCATCGCGCACGAACGGCGCGCCTTGCTTCATAAATTCTTCATGCGACCAGCCGCGCTTGTCTTTCAAGGTGCGCAACTTTTCCTGGAAGGCGGGCTTATTCTTGGCGTTGAGATCGCGCAGCACGCCGGCAGCCTGATCGACGACGGCTTCGAAATCCATTTTTTCGCAAGCGGCAGCTGGGCTTGTGGTAGCTGGGCTTGTTGTTGCAGGACCTGTGGGGGCCTGAGCGGGGGCTTGAGCAACGACCGCGCTGGCGGCAAGCGCCAGGCCAACGACTAGCCCGGCGGCCAGCCCTCCGCCTCTCCACGCCGACTTTGATTTGCGCCCTGTCATCGGCTTCAGTCCTAGCGTTGCGTCACGGCGGCGGCAAGCGATTGACCGGACAGATCACCTTTCACGCTCACCTAAAACGCTGGCCCAAAGCTATTGGAGCGGGGAAAGCCTTTGGGCGCCAAGCGGCCGGCCTGCGAGCGCTCGCCGACCCACTCGCGCAGCTCGGGCCAGCTGAGTGCGAATTCGCGGCCAGCACTGTCGATCCAGGTCAGGCCGTCCGACTTTTTGAACACCCGGGCATCCGACAACGCGCCGTCCTTGAAGCGCTGCAGGATGACGCCCTTGCCGCGCGTCATCTCGTTGACTTCATCGAGCTTGAACACCAGCATCTTGCGATTTTCGCCGATCGTCGCGATGTGGTCGCCGTCAACGGGGATGCAGATGCGGGCTTCCTCGGGCTCGGTGACATTGAGGATTTGCTTGCCCTTGCGGGTCGAGGCCACGACTTCGTCTTCGGCGACGATGAAACCGTAGCCGCCGGTTGATGCGACCAGCAGCTTGCGCATGGGATCATGCACAAAGACGTTGGCGATATCGTGGTTCTCTTCGAGATCGACCATCAGCCGCACCGGCTCGCCGTGGCCGCGGCCGCCTGGCAGCTGGGCCGCTTCAAGCGTAAAAAATTTGCCGTTGGTTGCAAACAGAATGAGCTTGTCGGCGGTCGAGGCCTGGACGGCGCGCTTTAAGCCGTCGCCCTGTTTGAACTCGAGTTTCGACAGATCGTCCTGGTGGCCCTTCAGTGCGCGCACCCAGCCCTTGTCGGACAGGATGATGGTAATCGGTTCTTTCTCGACGAGGGCAGCATCGAGATCGGCGTCGATTTCGGGCGCATCGGCGAACACGCTGCGACGGCGGCCGAGCGCGGTCTTCTTGGAATACTGCTCGCGCGTCGCCTTCACTTCGCTGGTGATGCGCTCCCACTGCAGATCGTCGGATTTCAACAGCTGCTTCAATTCGCGGCGTTCTTTCGAGAGCTTGTCGTGCTCGGCTTTGATTTCGACCTCTTCAAGCCGCGATAACGACCGCAAGCGCAGGTTCAGGATGGCTTCAGCTTGCACATCCGTCAGCTTGAACTTGGCAATCAGCTTGGCCTTGGGCTCGTCTTCGCGCCGGACAATGCGGATCACTTCGTCGATGTTGAGGTAGGCGATCAGGTAGCCGTCGAGCACTTCGAGCCGGTGCTCGATCTTTTTCAACCGGTACTGCGTCCGCCGCACGAGCACGTCGACGCGGTGCTCCAGCCACTGCTTCAGCACATCCTTCAGGCTCAACACATTCGGGATTTGACCTGCCGAAAGCACGTTCATATTGAGGCCGAAGCGCAGTTCCAGTTCCGTGAGGC